>CAYSCB010000030.1:0-15951 GCA_964429335.1 uncultured Aquihabitans sp. | reverse complement strand
GGAGGACGAGCTGATCTTCCAGACGTTCGTCAACCGCAGCGACGACATGGCCGAGCTGCGAGCTGCCCGCGCCGAGGGCCGCGAGCCGACCTACCGGGGCAGTTGAGATGGATATCGAGAGCCCCGCAGTCGGGGGACTGCCCCGACCGCCCGCTGTCGGCGACACCGCGCTGCGACCCGGGACCTTCGATGGTCGTTGCGTTTTCGTCACCGGTGCCGGGACGGGCCTCGGCAAGGCGATCGCGTCGGAGTTCGCCCGACTCGGCGCCGCAGTGGTGATCGCGAGCCGCAAGCCCGAGCACCTCGACGCCGGTCGCGCGGCGATCGAGGCGATCGGCGCACCGGTGCTCACCGTCACCTGCGACATCCGCGACGCCGACTCGGTCGCCGAAGCGTTCGACGCGGCGACCGAGCGCTTCGGCCTGCCCGACGTCCTGGTGAACAACGCGGCGGCGAACTTCCCCGTCCCCGCCGAGGACATGTCGCCGAACGCCTGGCGGACTGTCGTCGACATCACGCTGACCGGCACGTTCCTGTGCTCCCGCGAGTTCGGCCGTCGTCACCTCGCTGCGGGCTCGCCGGGCTCGATCGTGAACATCGGGGCCAGCTACGCGTGGACCGGCGGCCCCGGGTTCGTGCACTCGGCGGCGGCGAAGGCGGGGGTGAAGAACCTCACCGAGTCGCTCGCGGTCGAGTGGGGTCCATACGGCATCCAGGTCAACTGCCTCGTGCCCGGCCTGTTCCCCCACGAGGACATGACCGACGACATCCGCGGGAACCTCGACCGCACCCACGACAAGGACGTGTGCCAACCGGCGATGCGCGTCGGTGAGCGCCAGGAGCTCGGTTGGGCGGCGACGTTCCTCGCCTCGCCCTATGGCAGGTTCATCTCCGGTCACACGCTGGTCGTCGACGGCGCGAACTGGCAGCGTCGCTCGATGACCAACCCGCCGGTCGTGACGATCCGTGAGCAGATGGGTCGACCGCCGTTCGAGGCCTGAGCGCTCACCAGCGTGAGCGGGACTCCTCGGCGAAGCCGACGACGCCGTCGACGGTGAGCTCGGCACCGTCGTCGGTGACCACCGTGCCGGACCACATCCCGAAGACCTGGTGGACCTCGGTGCCGAGCACCGCCGCTTCGGTGCGGGTGTGCTTGTCGTAGGTCGTGTCGAGGGTGAGATCCAGCCGGCCGCCCGGGTCGAGGACGCGCCACGGTTCGCGTGGCCGGTCCCAGTCGTAGGTCCAGCGGAGCTCGTCGCCGAGCTTGTGCAGCCGTCCGTCGACGATGATGCCGTTCTCGGTGAAGCCGGTGCCCTCGGTCCACTTGCCGCCGATCTGGATGCCGACGACCTCGCCGGAGGTCGCGGTGCCGGCGCCGCCACCCCAGTTCCACCGGGTGCGGTACGGCCAGCGACCCCGTCCGACGTCGAGGGTCCCCCACGCCGGGTCGGAGTCGTCGCCGACCACGATCCGCTCGTCACCGACGACGAGCTCGCCCACCGCCGGTCGAGCCTGGTGCTTGGAGGTGAACTGGAACAACCGGTCGGTCCACGGGATGACCACGTTGAGCGACTCGTGGCCGGAGGGGAGCCCGACGAGGACGTCGAGGTGCGCCGGGGTGCCGTCGGACTCCGTCCACGATGCCGACAGCCGCGTCCCGCGGTCGTCGTCGGTCAGGTCGAGCACCTGGTGGCGCGACACGGATCGCAGCGGCTCGGTGCCGGGCCGGTCCGGCAGGTGGATACCCGTGGCCGCGGGCACGGCACGGCTACGCCCACCGTGGCGGCCGGTGCGCAGGTCCACCCACCAGACGTCGGTGATGCCGAGGTAGTCGACGTCCGCGTAGGTGACCGACAGGGCGTGGGTCGTGCTGAGCACACCCCAGTAATCCCAGCGCTTCTTGCGGCCAGGGGTCCCGGAGATGTTGCAGTCGAGCAGAGGGATGCGGGACCACCCCCGTGCCCCGGGGTTGAGCAGGCGACCTCCCGGTAGGCAGAGGTCGGTCGGGCTGGTGACCTCACGCTCACGGGTGAGGGTCACGTCGGACGGTGAGGGAACCACGTCGAGGAGTCTCGCGGCTCGCGTCACGCGAAGAAACCGATAGCCAAGCTATGTAGCAAAGCTATAGAATGTGCCCGTGGCGTCGAAGAGCAAGCCGAGAACCGACAGCGCCGCGGCGGAGTCGCTGTTCGTGTCGACGGTGCGGCTGGCCCGTCGGCTCCGCCAGGTGGCGGATGCCCGTCTAACCCCCAGCCAGCACTCGGTGATGATGAGCATCCGTCGTCACGGCCCCCTGACCCTCGGCGAGCTCGCCGAGATCGAACGGGTCGCCCAACCGACGATCAGCCGCGTGGTCGCGAAGCTCGAAGGCGACGGCCTCGTCGAACGGCTGCCGGACGCGAACGACGGTCGCGTCGTGCGCGTCGTCGCCACCGCCGACGGTGCCGAACTGCTCGAGGCGGCACGGTCACGGAAGGTGGCGTGGATCGACGGCCGGCTCGCGCAGCTCGACCCGGAGGAGCGTGAGCTCCTCCTGGCGGCGCTGCCTGCGCTCGAGCGACTGCAGGCGTTGCCGTGAGGACCCGACTGCGCCGCTTCAGCAGAGAGACGTTCGCATCGTTGCGCATCCGGAACTTCCGGTTGTTCTTCGCCGGGCAGGGGATCTCCCAGGTCGGCAACTGGATGACGCTCGTCGCCCAGTCCCTGCTCGTGCTCTCGTTGACCGACTCGGGCGTCGCCCTGGGATTCCTCGCTGTGGCGCAGTTCGGACCGGTGCTCGTCCTGGGGCCGTGGGCCGGTCTCGTCGCAGACCGATCCGACAAGCGGCGCCTGCTCATGACGGTGCAGGCCCTGGCGATGGTGCAGTCGTTCCTGTTGGCGGCGGTCGCCTTCACGCACTCACCGGTGTGGATGGTCTACGCGGTCGCGCTCTTCGGTGGGTTCACGGTCGCGTTCGACAACCCGGCACGTCGGGCGTTCGTCGTGGAGATGGTCCCGGAGGGTGACGTGCCGAACGCCGTCAGCCTCAACAGCGCGCTGATGACGTCGTCGCGGGTGGTCGGACCGGCGATCGCCGGCCTGCTCATCACCACCGCCGGCTACGGCTGGGCGTTCCTGCTCGACGGCATCTCCTACGTCGCGGTCCTGGTGTCGCTGTGGATGATGCGGACCGCGGATCTGCGGCCCAGCCCCGTCGCCGAGCGCACCAAGGGTCAGGTGCGCGAGGGCCTCCACTACATCCGTCGGATGCCGGAGTTGCTCGTGCCGCTGGTGATGATGGGCGTCGTCGGAACCCTGGCGTTCAACTTCAACACGGTGATGCCGCTGTTCGTCACCCGCGACCTGGGTGGGACCGACGCGATGTTCACCGCCCTGTTCTCCGTCGTCAGCGTCGGTTCGCTGATCGGCGCGCTCATCGCCGCACGACGCTCGGAGATCGGCGTGCGGACCGTCGGCGTGGCCTCGGTCGCCTTCGGCGTCTCGTTGGCGCTGTTGGCGGTCATGCCCACCTTCGCCGCAGCGATCCCGGTGGCGCTGTTGATGGGTCTGTGCTCGATCACGTTCCTCACCGCGTCGACGGCGATCGTCCAGCTCCGCGCTGCACCGGAGATGCGCGGCAGGGTCCTCGCCATCCAGGCGATGCTGTTCCTCGGCAGCACGCCGATCGGTGGCCCGATCGTCGGGTGGGTCTCCCAGGAGTTCGGCGCCCGTTGGGCCATCGCTCTCGGTGCAGCGGCCGGCGTCGGTGCGGGGGTGTGGGGCATCGCCACCGCACGACGGGATCACCCCAGTGGAGCAACTCCGACGGTCGTCCCGGTCAACGCAGCGAGGGGATGACCGCGACCTCGCGGTCTGCTTCACAGTCCTGTCTCGCCCAGCAGCCATCGAGGTGGTCGTCCTGGACGTCGAGCACTGCTGCGGCGTCGGGGACCGGTCGCCCCCACTCGTCGTCGTGATAGCTGACGTACTCGTCGGAGCCGATGCACCAACTGCAGCGTCGCCTGCCATCGGATCCTTCGACCAGGCCGGTCGGCACGGTCCTACGGGGCAGATGGGGCCGGACCGGGCCCACCCCATTCGCTGACCCTCGTGCTATAGCCGGCCTGTTGGGGCATGGCGCCGGTGGCCTGCACGAACTCGAACTGCTGGCGTGCGTAGTCGGTGATCGGCTCGACGGTCACACCGGTGCCGTAGGCGCAGATCTCGCTCCACTGACCGATGGCTCCCGAGTCGAAGCGCATGCCGATGATCGCGGTGCTGCCGAGCTTGCGCGCCTCTTCGACCATCCGGGCCATGGCCTCGCTGCGGCTCTGAGCGAGCAGCTTCGTGAACTCGGGGATCTCGCCGCCGCCGATGGAGCGGAACCCGGCGATGCAACCGGCGCCGATGTTGCGGGCCCGGACGGTCAGGCCGAAGATCTCCCCCTGGACCGATGTGATCTGGTAGCCGGGCAGGTCGAACGCGGTCGAGATGATCATGGGACCGACGATACGCGGGTCCCGACCGTCATCCGCTGTTGGAGGCCTTCCCCTTGACCAACTCGTAGCGCTGCGGGATCCACTGCTGGCTGTCGACCGGCGGTCGCTGGTAGCGCCGATCCTGGCGTGGCGGGAGCTGGACCGGCGGTCGATCGATCTCCTCGTAGGGGACGAGGGAGAGCAGGTGCGAGATGAGGTTGAGGCGCGCCTGCTTCTTGTTCTCGGCGTCGACCACGTACCAGGGCGACTCCTTGGTGTCGGTGTATGCGAACATCTCGTCCTTCGCCTCCGCGAAGTCGACCCATCGCACCCGGGCCTCGAGATCCATCGGCGACAGCTTCCAGCGCTTCGCCGGATTGTTGATCCGAGCCTGGAAGCGTCGCTCCTGCTCGGCGTCGCTGATGGACAACCAGTACTTGACGAGCTGGATGCCTGATCGGATGAGTGCCCGCTCGAGTTGCGGACAGGTCCGCATGAACGCCTCGTACTCGTCCTGCGTGCAGAACCCCATGACCTTCTCGACGCCCGCCCGGTTGTACCAGCTCCGGTCGAACAGGACGATCTCGCCGGCAGCGGGGAGGTGCGGGATGTAGCGCTGGAAGTACCACTGCGACCGCTCCCGCTCGGTCGGTGTACCGAGCGCGACGACCCGACAGGTCCTCGGGTTGAGCCGGTCGAGGATCCGCTTGATCGTCCCGCCCTTGCCGGCGGTGTCGCGTCCTTCGAAGATCACGACGAGCTGGTGGCCGGTGGCAACGATCCACTCCTGCATCTTCACGAGCTCGACCTGGAGGCGCTCGAGCTCGTCGTCGTAGTCGGATCGCCGGAGTTGGATCGTGTCGGTCATCGACGGGGATCGTAACGGCGTAGGTTGCACGGACGTGAGTGACGAGACCGGGAGCCGCCGACGACGTCGATCGACATCGACGGCGAACTTCGGTTCGGGACGGCGCGAAGGCCACGACGCATCGCCGTTCTACGAACGCTTCGTCGCGCCGGAGATCTCGACCGACTCGACGGTGAACCCGCCGGGAGCGGTCGACGTCATCCACCGCCACGATGCCCGGGACATGTCGATGGTCCCGTCGGGCTCGGTCGCGCTCGTCGTCACCTCCCCGCCGTACTTCGCCGGCAAGCAGTACGAGGAGGAGCTCGGCGTCGGAGGAGTTCCGGCGGACTACTTCGAGTACCTGGATCTGCTCCGCGACGTCTTCGCCGAGTGCCGGCGGGTTCTGGAACCGGGTGGACGGATCGCCGTCAACGTCGCCAACCTGGGACGGCGCCCCTACCGGTCCCTGTCGGGTGACGTCACGACCATCCTCCAGGACCTCGGCCTGCTGCTCCGTGGCGAGGTCATCTGGATCAAGGGCCGTGCCGCCGGCGGGTCGTGCGCGTGGGGGTCGTTCCAGCAGCCGACGAACCCGGTGCTCCGCGACGTCAGCGAGCGTGTCGTGATCGCGGGGAAGGGCCGTTTCGACCGGGCCCTCACCACCCGACAGCGTGAGGAGCGAGGCCTGCCGTCGGTGGCGACGATCACACGTGACGAGTTCATGGAGGCGACCACCGACCTGTGGGAGATCCCGCCGGAGCGCGCCACCCGCGTCGGCCATCCCGCACCGTTCCCGGTGGAGCTGCCGCTCCGGTTGATCGATCTCTACACCTACCGCGACGACGTCGTCCTCGACCCGTTCATGGGGTCCGGCTCGACGGCAGTCGCAGCCGTCCGCAGCGGCCGTTCCTTCATCGGCTTCGACCTCGACGGCGACTACGTCGCGATCGCGGAGCAGCGGGTCCGGGACGAGCGGGAGCGCCTGGCAGCGTCGGAGCGAGCCGACGGGGAGCCACAGCTGGAGCTGCTCTCGGCGGGCGTCCTCCCCGGTGTCGGAGAGGCGGTTGCTGCAGGGGTCCGCGACGGACTCCAGGCAGGCGACATCGCCCGGGCGCTGGTCTTGGACTGCGGCTTCACCGACGTCCGACGGGACGTGAAGCCACGTGGGCTCGGGATCGCTCTCAGCCTGGTCGCGACCGATGCCGAGGGCCGTGACTGGGCCTTCGACGTGTCGGGCGGGCTCACGGTTGCGCGTTCGGGGTTGCGACGAGCCGATGTGCTGTGGCGGGCCCTGGGCACCGCCGCCGTCCTCCACACGAGCGACGCGGCGATGCCGCTCGTGTTGATCAGCAGCGACCTTCCGTTGCGCGGAACTCGGGGTCACAAGGCGTTGGGCTCGGTGACCGGACCGGGGCGCCCCGTGTTCGACGCGGTGGAGCTGCTCGACGGTGCCGGGGGTGAACGTCTGCGCCGGTATGCCGCGGGCGGCGCCATCGCCCCGGGCGTCACTTGACCGACGCGCAGCCGATCGTCCGCAGACCGAGACCGGAACCGGTGCCGACGGCGACCACGCAGACCGCCCGGGCATCTGTTCCGACTGCGAACGACGTGTGGTAGCCGTGGCCGCTGCCGTACCAGGGGAAGGCGACACCGACGTCCAGTCGTTCGTCACCGGCGACGAGATCCGCGACCGGGCGGCCGTCGGCGGTCACGACGACGCGGAGCGGGGCGGGTGTGTCGCCGTCGATGACCCAGCCGGCGACCGTGACGGACACCGGTCGACCGTCCGAATCCCGTGCCACGGTGACCAGGTCGAGCGATCCGAAGGGATCGTCGGGTGACGGCAGTCCCGTCGGTGTCACCGGGACGCGGTGGATCCCACCCACGGCGGCGAGCTCACCCTGGGTCGGCCAGACGTTGAAACGGCACAACCCCATCGGTGCGCCGCCCTTGGACTGCTGGACCATCACCGGTGCCGGTTGCCACGGTCCCGGACAACCCGAGTGCGACAACCCCATCCAGTGGCCGACCTCGTGGACCACGACATAGTGCTGGTAGGCGTCGATGCCGTAGGGCCACACGGGCGTCGCACCCAGCCATCGGTCCTGGTTGATCACGACGTTCGGTCCCTGGCGACACGACCACTGGGAGCTGCACGGGGAGCCGAACGACGGGACCGTCCCCGCTGCGGCGAGCCAGATCGTGAAGTTCGCGGGGCCGTCGGTGCGGACGAAGCGGATCGAGCCTCCGAGCGACCAGCCGCGGGGATCGTCCAGCGTCGACTGCACGTGGGCCGCGAACTGGGCCATGTCAGCGACGATCGGACCACGTGTCGCGATCCGGTACGTGTAGGTGCGCATCGGCTCGCAAGCGGTGAGCCCCAACGCAGCGAGGGCGAGCACGCCGAGCGCGGCGACGTGTCGAAGGCGTCTGACTCCCACCTGTCTTCCTCCCGATCGGCGCCATGACCGAATCCGGTGACAGGGTACGTCTGACAGGGTACGTCGCGTGCCGGCTCCTGCCGAACGTCGGGGCTTCGGGTCTGTGGCAGTGTCGGTCCAGTCGGCAGAGGAGGCCCGGATGCGTCATGGACCCGTACCTGATGACCAGCCCACACCGAATCTGGGGTTCGACATCGACAGAACCTGTCGGTTCCGCGCCCCAGATCGTCCGACCCGGCGGACGGCGCGCCCGGCGCTGCTCCCGTCGAGGGGGCGGAGCCGGCCCAGGGACCGTGGCCGCTCATCGTCTTCTCACACGGAAGCACGCGCAGCGGCGTCGACTACGTGAAGACGCTGTCGGTGTGGGCCTCGGCGGGGTACGTCGTCGCCGCCCCTGACTACCCGCTGTCGCACACCGGCGTCCCGGGCGGTACCGACTACAGCGAATCGCCGGCGCAGGCTCACGACGTCGCGTTCGTCATCGATCAGATCTCGGCACTCGCTCACGGCGGCGACGACATCCTCAGTGGACGTCTCATCTCCGACAGCGTCGGGATCGCGGGCCAGTCGTTCGGAGCGATGACCTCGCTGCTGGCGGGGTTCCACACGTGCTGTGCCATCCCGTCGGTTCGTGCCGTGGTCTCGTTCGCAGGTGCGGCGGTCCCCGATGCGGCCTCCGGGGCGCTCGCAGCTGAGGCTGCCGCCCGACCGTTGCTGTCGATCCACGGCGATGCGGACCCGACCCTCCCGTACGCGGGGGAGCACGACGCGTGGCTCCAACTGCACGGTGACAAGTACTTCCTCACCCTCCCCGGAGGCGGCCACGACGACGGGTTCTTCGGCGGGTTGTCGACCCCGAGGATCGGGTGGTCACGCTCGTCGCTCTCGGGTTCTTCGACCGGTACCTCAAGGACGATCGCACCGGAACCGTCAGGATGGACGAGGCGGTCACTGCTGCCGGGCCGGCGGTGGCGACCCTCGAACGCCGGTAGGAAGCGTCGGTACGCGGGTGTGCCCGCGCTCAGGCGCGGTTGTCGGTTCGGTTGGTTTGGTTCGGTTGGGGTCCCGCGCTGCTCAGGCGGGTGCGGGTTGTCGTCGTCGGTGTTCGGTGTGGAGTTGGAGTCCGTCGGCGGTGGTGATGGTGAAGAGCCTGTCTCTCGCCGAACGGTTCGCACCGTTGGTCCAATCGGGTGGGGTGAGTCTCATGGTCCATCCGGTGCGGTGGATGATGCCGTGGTGATGCCGACACAGCAGGGCGAGGTTCGTTGTGACGGTTTCGCCGTCATCGGCGTCGTATTCGATGACGTGGTGTGCATCGCACCAGCCGGCTGGTGCGTCACATCCAGGGAAGACGCATCCGCCGTCGCGGATGTCGAGCGCGCGTCGCATTGCGCGGCTCGGGAACCGGGCCCTGTTGCGTACAGCGATCGGCATGCCGAGCTTGTCGAGGATCACTTCGGAGATGTCGGCGTTGCAGACGAGGAGCTCCCATTCCGATGGGGTGAACCACACCTGCCTGCCACCGGTACCCGACACGGGTACTCCGATCAGGTCTCCGACGCCCGGTGGGCGTGCAGGGCAGTGCCGGTCGTCGTGCAGGCAGTCCGCTGTGTGGGTGTGACGGTGGGTGTGTCGCCGGTTCGGGTCGAGGGCTTCAGCGAGGACGGGGTCGAGTTCGTCGACCCGGTCGGCGTCGATCACGAAGTTCATCTCCGCGACGGTTGCCTTTGCGGTGGTGGGGTCGGCTGCTCGTCCGCGGCGGACGAGTTCCACGATTGCCTGTGCACGGAGTTCGTTGCGGGAAGGCACCTCGAGTTCCGGGCACTTCTTGGAGTCGGTACACCATTGGTGCCACAGCCGGTTGGTCTCGGCTTCGACGAGGTGTTCCATGGTCTCGCTGTCGATTCCGACGAACACGCCGTTCAACACGAGCTCGTCACCAACGCGTTGTAGCGATGCCCACGACTTCGGTTCGCTCGGGTCGTGGCCACCATCCGCGTCGGCGTAGCGGGCAAGGGCTGCGACTGCTGCGGTGAACATCGCCCACGACGGTTCGGCAGCCGAGAGCTCCAACAACGCGTCCTGTGCAGCGTTGAGTGCTGCAGCATTGCGGGGATTGACCTTCGACGCGATGAACGCGACACGCTCGAAGCTGATCTCGCCACGCAGCACCGCCGTGTGCAGCACGTCCAGATCGAGACGCAGTCGCTTGCCGGTCTTCACCTCACGCGACACCGCAGCACGGGAACGACCGTGACGGCGTTCGAACCACGCAACGGCTGATGATCCGTAGCGGATGTCGCACAGCGCTCGGTTGTCGATCTCGGCTGCAACACCCGAGCTGAACGCGTCCAATGACCGGCGAACCAGTTCGATGTCGTCGAACACCCCCAGACACTCGTCATTGGACAGGCCCTTGATCTCAGTCGTTGCCAACAACCGCGCTGCGAGCACCACAGCATGGGAACGGCCGGTCGACGCCACCCGCGCCCCAGCAGGTTCGAACCTCACAAACCCCGGACCAACCGCGACGTCGGACCCATCAGACCCGGGGTTCCCGGCGCCGTCTTCCCCAGCGAAAGAACACATGTTCGGCACCCTAGGAAGGGGGTGTGACAGTCCACCGAGCCACCTGAGAGCATTCTCAGGATCAACGGACGGCTTGCAGCGGGCGTTCGACATCCGCCACGTCGGGTGATGACAACCGCCCTGAATGCCGGCCGATACTGACGGAGTGATCCGGTCAGGAGCTGCCGCCGTCGGCGTGACTCCAGTTGGAGCGACCTTGGTCGCCGGAGTCGTGCGTGGCCGCGGCTGATGATCGCGCTGCCGGTACCACGTTCCATCGACCCGCTCGCGCCCGTCCGTGCGGCCAGATCGTGGCTCGGTAACGCAGAGGGTCGACGGCACCGTCGCGTGCCGGTGAACGACAACCGGGCCTACATCGAGGTGCGGGGCAGCCAGGAGGTCGGACGGACCGCGATGCGCGACGACCTGCGGGCAGCCCTGCAGCGCTTCCAAGGCGTCAACTGGGTCGAGGTGGACGCGACGCTCGGCCGGGCGGTGGTCCTGTTCGACCCGGAGGAGGTCGAGCTCGACGACCTGGTGTCGGTCGTCGAGGACGTCGAGGACGCACACGACCTCGCCGAGGAGCGCTTCCCCCACGGACGCGCCGACTACCCCGGTGACTCCGAACCGCTGCAGCGACACCTGTTCGCCGTTGCGGCCGACACCGTCGGCTTCGGCGTTGCCGCAGCGGCCCAGGCGCTGCACGTCGTCGGCATCCCCGCCGAGATCCCCGGCATCGTGTCGCTGCTCGAGGGACAGCCTCGTGTTCGACGGTTCCTCGAGGACCGGATCGGTCCACCGGCGACCGATGCGGCGCTCGCCGCGACCACAGCTCTCGCCCAAGCCCTCGGCCAGGGACCGCTCGGCCTGATCGTCGACATGGGCCACCGGGGCAACCTGATCGCGGAGCACCTGGCCCGCCGGGCGGTGTGGCAACGACGTGAACCAGAACTGGTCGAGGGGCCCCACAGCGTGCGCCACGACCCGCTGCGGCTCGGCCCGCGCCCACCGCTGCCGAAGGGACCCATCGAGCGCTACACCGACGCCGCGGCGATCGCCGCGCTCGTCTCGGTGATGGTCACCTTCGGCGTGACACGGGACCCCCGGCGCGCAGTCGACCTCGTGCTCACCGGGGTACCCAAGGCGGCGAACCTCGGTCGTGAGGCCTTCGCTGCGCACCTCGACGTAGCGCTCGCCCGAGCGGACGTGATGGTCATGGACCCACGGTCGTTGCGGTGCCTCGACCGGGCCGACACCCTGGTGATCGACGCCCGCCTGCTCGCATCCGGTCGCTGGTCGATCGACCGGTTGGAGACCGTCGAGGCGGACGCTGATCCCGTCGTCTGCACCGCGAGAGCCCGGGCCCTGCTCGATGTCGACGACGCTGGCGCGACGCGTCGACGTGGCTCCTGGGCGCTCATGCCTCACAGCGGCGACGAGCGTGCGCCTCGGGGCACGACCGCGCGGGTACGCCGACTCCGGCGCGGCGGTCGTCGCGTCCTCGACCTGTGGCGGGGAGACCGGTTGATGGCGGTGGTCGCAGTAGCTGAGGACCCGGTGCCGCTCGCAGCCCAGCTCGTAGCGGATGCCCGTTCCACGGGCCTCGACGTCGTCCTCGCCGGCGGGACGGACGCGCTGGCCGAGCGGCTGGGTGATGTCGCCCGCTGGACGGCGACGCGGGTGTCGGAGGAGATCCGGGAGCACCAGCGCAACGGGCACCTCGTGATGTTCGTGAGCGGCCGGGCCCACACCGGGCTGCGTGCGGCCGACATCGGCATCGGCGTGCAGACGCCGGGTCACCGTGCCCCGACGGCTGCCGACGTGGTGATCCGCCAGGGACTCGGACAGGGTTGGTTCCTGCTCGGGGCGGTCCGAGCGGCGCGAACCGTCAGCCGTCAGAGCGCGCTGATCGCGCTCGCCGGCGCGGGCACCGGGGCGGCCTGGTCGCTGATCGGCCCTCGTCGCCTGGCAGCGCAGCGCACGATGCTCGCCATCAACACGAGCGCACTCCTGACGATGTTCAACGGTGCGTTCGCCGGGACGCGGACGACGTGGACGGCTCCGCCGGTTGCCCCGCCGATCGAGCGCTGGCACGAGCTGTCCGCGGCCGAGGCGTTGCGACGGATCGGCTCGAGCAGCGGCGGTCTGGAACCCGACGAGCAGCTCACCCGTCGTCTGGCGGAGACCGCCCGCATCGTCCGGACCCCGGTCGGGCTGGTGCGCGCCACCGTCGACGAGCTCGCCAACCCGCTCACCCCGCTGCTCGGCGCCGGCGCGGCGCTGTCGGCGGCCGTGGGCTCCCTCACCGACGCCGGTCTCGTCGTCGGCGTCGTCGCCGTCAACGCGCTGGTCGGCGCCGCGCAGCGCGTTCGCACCGACAAGGCGCTCGTGGAGCTCGAGTCGGTCGGGGAGACGACGGTGCGGGTCCGGGTCGCTGGCGACGAGGTGGTCATCCCGTCGGAGGCGGTGGTGGCCGGGGATGTCGTGCTGCTGGAAGCAGGTGACCGGGTGCCCGGCGACTGCCGCGTGATCGACGCCGATGCACTCGAAGTCGACGAGTCCACCCTGACCGGCGAGTCCTTGCCGGTCCCCAAGTCGGTCGAGCCGACCCCTGGGGCTCCGGTCGCCGAGCGGACGTCGATGCTCTACGACGGCACGGTCGTCGCCGCGGGTACGGCGTTGGCGGTGGTGGTCGCAGTGGGCCGTGACACCGAAGCCGGCCGCAGCGCCGCAGCCGCCGCAGAGCCGCCGCCGTCGGGGGTCGAGCAGCGTCTCACCCGACTCACCAACCTGACCGTGCCGGTCACCCTCGGCGCGGGCGCTGTCGCCACCGGGCTCGGGTTCCTCTACCGGCGACCGCTCTCCGAGGCGGTGGGCACCGGCGTGAGCCTCATGGTGGCTGCGGTGCCGGAGGGGCTCCCCGCGCTGGCGACGGTGTCGCAGCTGGCTGCAGCACGGCGACTCGCGGGCCGCAACGCGCTGGTGCGCAACCCGCGTGCGATCGAGGCGCTCGGTCGGGTGGATCAGGTGTGCTTCGACAAGACCGGCACGCTCACCGAGGGTGAGGTTTCGGTCGTGTGCGTGTCCGACGGCGTCGAGGAGCACCGACTCGATGTTCTCGTCGACGGGGACCGCGAGGTGCTCGAGGTGGCGAGGCGGGCCACACCGCCGACGAACGGCAACGGCTCGATGCCGCACGCAACCGACCGGGCCGTGGTCGCCGCTGCCATAGCGAACGGCGTCGACGACACCGACACCGGATGGGTGCAGATCGAGGAGCTCCCGTTCGAGTCGCGACGCAGCTTCCACGCGGCGATCGGCCGTCGCTCCCGGAGTCGTGCCCTCGCTGTCAAGGGTGCTCCGGAGGTCGTCCTGCCGATGTGCGCCACGTGGCGCTCGCCTGACGGAGACCGCGCGCTCGATGCCGAGACGGTCAGGGCGTTGGAAGACCACGTGGACCGGCTCGCTCGACAGGGCCTGCGTGTGCTCGCTGTCGCCGGGTGCCGACCGCCTGCCCGCTTCACCCTGTCCGACGGCGGTGACCTACCACCGCTCGGCCTGGTGGGGTTCATCGGTCTGGCCGACACCGTGCGGCCATCGGCCCAAACGGCACTCGGGACGCTGGCGACAGCCGGTGTCCGTACGGCGATGGTCACCGGCGACCATCCCAGCACCGCGGAGGCGATCGCAGCGGATCTCGGGATGCTCAACGGCGGCCGGATCCTGACCGTCGTCGAGCTCGACGAGCTCGACGACGAGGAGCTCGACGAGGTGATCGGCGAGATCCCGGTGTTCGCCCGCGTGACCCCGCACCAGAAGGTGCGCATCGTGTCGTCGTACCGGCGCGCGGGTCGGACGGTGGCGATGACGGGCGATGGTGCCAACGACGCGGCTGCGATCCGTCTCGCTGACGTCGGCATCGCGCTCGGCGGCCGGGGAACCGCAGCTGCGCGCAGCAACGCCGACCTGGTGGTGCTCGACGACCGGATCGAGACCATCGTCGACGCTGTGGTCGAGGGTCGCGCCATGTGGGAGTCGGTGCGTGACGCGGTGGCGATCCTCGTCGGCGGCAACCTCGGCGAGATCGGCTTCACTCTCGTCGGCAGTGCGCTCGGCGGCTCCGCACCGTTGAACGCCCGCCAGCTCCTGTTGGTCAACCTGCTGACCGACATGGCACCGGCGTTGGCGATCGCGCTGCACGAGCCGCGGGACCGCTCCCCCGAGGCGCTGCTGCACGCCGGCCCGGACGCCTCCCTCGGCGGGCCGCTCGTCGAGGACATCATCGTGCGGGCTGGAGCCACAGCAGCGGGTGCAACCGGAGCGTGGATGGCAGCCCGGGTGACGAGCACCCCGACCCGTGCCCGAACCGTCGGTCTCGTGGCGCTCGTCGGCACGCAGCTCGGTCAGACCCTCGTGGCGGGCGGTCCGAGTCCCATGGTGATCGGTGCCACCGCCGTGAGCGTCGGAGTTCTCGTCGCCGTCGTGCAGACCCCGGGGCTCAGCCAGTTCTTCGGTTGCCGGCCGCTCGGTCCGGTCGGATGGTCGACCGCCGTCACCGCGTCCGTGGTCGCAACGGGGGCGTCCGTCGTGGTCCCGCGGCTCGTCGGCGGCATCGGCACGATCATCGCATCCGCCCGGTCCCGCTCCGACGATCCGGACGGACCGGGCCGGCCACATCTCGTACTCGTCGATCCTGGGAGGTCGTCATGAACCCATTGTTCGCAGCCGTCGTCGGGACGGTGGTCATCGCTGCGGTGCCGCCGTTGCGCCGGCGGGTCGTGCCGGTGGGCAGTGCCGTCGCCGGTGGTGCCGTCGCGCTCGCGGAGTCGACCATCGAGGGCGTGTCCGGGGTCGTGGGAGCGGTTGCCGGTGGGGTGGCCGGCGTCGCCGAGGCACTCGTCCGAGGCCAACGTCCCGAGCACTCCTGACCAGAGGGCTCACAAGACCCCCAAGCCGAAAACTGGGTGTGGAATCGACACGGTTTGTCGATTCCACACCCCAGATTCGCTGGACGCGATCGAGGTGTTCGAGCAGATCCTCGACCGTGACGGTCTCGACATCGTCCTGCGCGAGCTCGACGGCGAGGTGCTCGGTGCCACGTACCTCAACGTGATCCCGAACCTCTCCCGTGGGGGCCGGCCCTACGCGGTCATCGAGAACGTGGTCATCGCCGCGCACCGTCGGGGCGAGAAGCTCGGTCAGATCCGCTGTCGGCAGGGTTTGCCCACTTGTTGCCGAATCTGAGGTTCGCAGTCGACAGGACGTGTCGATTCTCGGCCCCAGATTCGGTTGAGGCCATCGGGGTGTCTCAGCGGCACCCCGTGATCGGGAGTTGGGGAATCAGTCCTCGAAGCCGGCGAGCTCGCCGAGGCGGAGGTTGTCCTCGAACTCGGCGGGGTCGAACGCCTCGGGGTCGAAGTCGCCGCGCCACTCGATCATCTCGGCGTGGCTCGGGTGGGAGGGATCCGCGATCGCTGTGAGGTACTCCGCGTAACCCCAGGTGCCGCCGCAGTCCTCGGGCGGACACGCCCGCTTGCCGCCGATGCACGCCGGCACAGCGTCGACGTCGTTGCGGGCGAGGACCTTCTCGACGACGACGCCGTGCTCCCAGCCGTCGCCGAAGTCGTAGAGGTAG
>CAYSCB010000029.1:0-16300 GCA_964429335.1 uncultured Aquihabitans sp. | reverse complement strand
CGCCATCGTGTGCGGCAACACGTTCGTGCTGAAGCCCTCGGAGAAGGACCCGTCCGCGTCGGTGCTCCTCGCCGAGCTGCTGACCGAGGCCGGTCTGCCCGACGGTGTGTTCAACGTCGTCCACGGGGACAGGGAGGCGGTCGACGCCCTGCTCGTCAACCCCTCGGTCCAGGCCGTCAGCTTCGTTGGCTCCACCCCGATCGCGAGGTACATCTACGAGACCGGTACCGCCAACGGGAAGCGTGTGCAGGCGCTCGGCGGAGCGAAGAACCACATGGTGGTGCTGCCGGACGCGGACCTCGACATGGCGGCGGACGCTGCTGTGTCTGCAGCGTTCGGCTCAGCGGGCGAACGCTGCATGGCGATCTCGGTCATCGTCGCAGTCGGCGACGTGGCGGACCCGCTCGTCGCAGCCATCGCCGAGCGGGCGAAGGCGATCCGGATCGGGCCCGGCGCCGATCCGGCTTCCGAGATGGGCCCGTTGGTCACGCGTGAGCACCGTGACAAGGTGGCTGGACACCTGCCCGCCGCCGCAGCCGCCGGTGCCCGGCTCGTGCTCGACGGACGGGATCGGCACTTCGACGGCAACGGCTTCTTCCTCGGCGCCTCGATCCTCGACGACGTGACACCCGACATGGACTGCTACCGGGACGAGATCTTCGGGCCGGTCCTGTCGGTCGTCCGGGTGGCGGACTACGACTCGGCCGTCACGCTGCTGCGCGACAACCCGTACGGCAACGGCACGGCGATCTTCACCCGTGATGGTGGGGCGGCGCGACGCTTCGTCGACGAGGTGCCGGTCGGGATGGTGGGTGTCAACGTGCCGATCCCGGTGCCGGTCGCGGCGTTCTCCTTCGGCGGCTGGGGCGATTCCCTGTTCGGCGACAGCCACATGTACGGCCCGGAAGGCCTGCACTTCTACACGCGCTCGAAGGTCGTCACGACGCGGTGGCCCGATCCGGGGACCAGCGCGATCGATCTGGGTTTCCCCCAGAACCGCTGAGGCGAAGTCGACCCGCGACGACATCCTCCGGGGACCGGTCCCCGTGGACGAGCCGTTCGTTGCACACGTAGGTTCCCCCTCACCTTCCCCCAGGTCGCCGGTCCGAGCCGGCCATGGTCCGGAGGTCGCGCGTGCACGAATCGGACACGTCGAGGACAGGCGTCAGGAAGGATGCCGCTGACGAGGTCTCGGGCCTCCGGAGCATTGCGATCGCCGAGCTGACCCGCCCTGCTCCACGGCGACCGCTGTTCCGGCATCTCCTCGATCCATCCGGGACCCGTCCTGGTGTGGCGGTCACGGGGTCATCGTCAGCACCCGAGGATCAGCAAGGGGGATCGCCGGAGGACGACCCGGTCGTGGTCGTTCGTCGGCGTGTGCCGTCCCCTGCTTCCCTCCTCTCGTCCCTGCCGCAATGGGCGGTGACGGCGGCGATCGTGGTGGTCGTCGTGGTTGGTGTCGGCGCCTGGAGTCTGCTGCGGCGATCGACTGTCGCCACAGGATCGCTTCCGCATGTGGCAGATGCCGTGAGCGAGACCACCACACGGCCCTCGACGACGCCGCTGCGGGATCCGGTCGGCTCCGCCGACCCATCGAGCACCAGCAGGCAGGTGACACCGTCGAACGCCGACGGGAAGGTGATCGTGCACGTGGCGGGGGCGGTGATCCACCCCGGAGTGGTGACGCTCCCGTCAGGGAGTCGCGCCGTGGACGCGGTGAACGCCGTGGGAGGGTTCGCAGAGGGCGCAGACCCTGACCGGCTCAACCTCGCTGCGCCGCTCATCGACGGCGAACGCCTCGCCGTTCCGCTGATCGGTCAGCCACCACCGCAGGAGGTCGCACCGGTCGTGTCGGGTGTCGGTGGGACGGGTTCAGCTCCCGCATCGGGCGGAGCCGGTGCGGGAGCAGCACGGATCGACCTCAACGCAGCAACACCCGAGCAGCTCGACACGTTGCCCGGTGTCGGACCGTCGACCGCAGCGGCGATCATCGCGTACCGCAACGAGCACGGCCCGTTCCGATCCGTGGACGGTCTGCTCGAGGTCCGGGGGATCGGTGAGACCCGGCTCGAGGCGCTGCGGGACCTCGTCACCGTCGACGGCCGATGACCGATGCAACGCTGATCGTGACCGCCCTCCTCGTCGTGCTGGCGGCGCTGGTCGGTCCGTCGGTGCCGTGGATCGTGATGCTCGTCGCGTTGGTTGCCCTCCTGACCCGTCACCCGTTGTCAGTCGTCGTGGCGCTGGTGCTCATCGTCGCTGGACGATCCCACGCATCGGCCACGGCCCTCGACGCCCCGCTTCCGGAGCGGATCGCAGGGACCGCCGAGCTGGTGGCGGACCCGTCGGCTGGGGCCTTCGGCACGACGGTCGAACTCCGCCTCGGCGGGAGGCGGTGGCAGGCGCAGGTGCCTCGGAGCGATGAGTGGGTGCTGCGGCCGCTCTTGACCGGTGACCGGGTCGTCGTCGCCGGGCGGCCCCGACCGTTCCACGGTGCGCCGGAGGGATGGCGTCGTTCCCGTCACCTCGCCGGTCGCCTGAGGGTGACCCGACTCGCCAGCGGTCCTCGGGCACCGCCCTGGTACCGGGTGGCGAACGAGGTCCACCGGCTCGTCGCCGACGGTGCAGAGTCCTTCCCGTCGAGCAGTCGCTCGTTGTACCTGGGACTCGTGCTCGGCGACGACCGCGGCCAGAGCGACCTCGACCGGTTCCGCTTCCAGGCGACGGGACTCGGCCATCTGCTGGCGGTCAGCGGACAGAACGTCGCCTTCCTGATGGTCGTCGCCCGTCCGGTGCTCTCGCGTTGCACGTTCCGGACACGGTGGGTCGTCGGTCTGGTGGTCCTGGTGCTGTTCGTCCTGGTGACGCGCGCGGAGGCATCGGTGCTCCGAGCCGCAGCGATGACCGCCGTGGCGCTCCTTGCCTCGACGTCGGGTCGGGTCGTCTCGGGGGCGAGGATCCTCGCGCTCGCCGTCATCGGCCTGCTCCTCGTGGATCCCCTGCTCGCCGCCGGGCTCGGGTTCCAGCTGTCGGTCTGCGCGACGATCGGGCTGCTCGTCGGGGTCCGACCGATCTCCGCCCGGATCCCAGGGCCGCGCTGGTTCACCGAGGCGTTCGCGTCCACGGTCTCCGCACAGGTCGCCACGGCGCCGCTGCTCGTCGACCTGAACGGTGGTGTCCCATCGGTCGCAACGCTGGCGAACGTCGTCGCTGTGCCCGTGGCGGGACTGGTGATGATGGCGGGTCTGACCATCGGCCTCGTCGCCGGGACGCTCGTCACCCCGGTCGCCGCAGTGCTGAACGCGCCGGCGCGCGTCCTCGTGGGCTGGATCGAGCTCGTCGCTGCTGTCGGGTCCAGGATGCCGTTCCCCCTGCTCGGGATCGACCGACTCGCACTCGTGGCCGTCATCGGTCTCCTCGTGTTGCTCGGTGCCTCCCGGCGGCGCTGGACGTTGCCGATGGCAGCGGTGCTCGCCGTGGCGGTCCTCATGCCGGTCAGCCCACCACCCGGACGAACGTCGCTCGGTCGCGGCGTTGACCTGTTCATCGACGACTGCGGCCGGCGCAGCGTCGAGCTCACGGGACGGATCGACGTGGTCGAGACGCTCGGCACGCTGCACCGTGTCGGCGTCGTCTCCGCCGACACGGTGGTCGGCACCTCCGGGGCAGGCGCCGCCGTCGCTGAGCAGCTCGGCGCGACGTTCTCTCCGACCGAGGCCGTCGTGGCGCCGTGTACGGTGACACCGTGATCCTCCGCGTGGGCATCACCGTGTCGGAGCGACCCGAGGAGGGGGGTTTCGACGCGCCTGTCGATGTCGACGTGACCCACCGGGCGCTGCTCGCGTGGCCGGGTCCACAGGTCGGCGGCGCTCCGGGACTCCGGGTCGACGTTCCCGGTGCCGTCGGTGAGGTGGCGCTGATCGAGGAGCCGTGGGACACGCCGGTCCGCCGGGTGGCCGGGCTCCACGTCGGGATCGATGCCGGTCTCGTGCTGCGTCCCGTGGCACTCGGTGCTGACGTCGACGGCATCGATCCCGCAGCGCCGCTCCATCGGACCCTGGATGCCGCCCGGCGTTGGTCCGGATCCGGTGTCGTCGTTGCGATGGATCTGGACCTCGGGGACAGCTCCGTGGCAGCACTCGTCACGATCGCGATGGTTGCCGGCGTTCGTGTCCTGGTGCTGCCCGCGGGTTCAGACCCGGACGCGCTCCGAGAAGTCCGGCGGGCTGCCGACGTGACCGAGGCGTTGCTCGTGGAGCGTGCCGGATGAGCGGCGAGATCCACCTCCTCAAGGGAAGCGACGCTGTCCTGTTGAACGAGGCCTACGTGGCGCTCGTGGAACGCCTCGTCGGGGACGCGTCGAGAGACGAGGTGCTCGCCGAGTTCATCGGCGACGACTACGACCTCGACGCGGTGGTGCTCGCTGCTCAGACGGTGTCGATGTTCGGCGACCGCGTGGTCGTCGCCCACCAGCTCGGCCGGTTCGGAAAGCCCAGGCGCTCCGCCGATGTCGACGACGCTGATGCCGACGCGGACGGGCAGGAACCCGAAGCCGCACGAGGGACGGGGTCCGGCGTCGCGCCGCTGGTCGAGTACCTCGCGGACCCGTCACCCGACACGAGCCTGGTGCTCGTCTGGAGCCCGCCGTCATCCCCTGGTGTGCAGCGCGGTCCGGTGCCCAAGCAGCTGACCGATGCCGTCAAGCGTGCGGGCGGAACGGTGTCGGACCACGGCGCGCCGACCGGGAAGGTTGCCGCGAAGTGGATCGATGAGCGTCTCGAGGCCTCCTCGGTCAGTCTCGACCCGACTGCGAAGCGCCTGCTGATCGACAACCTCGGGGAGGACGTGAACCGGCTGGCCGGAGTGCTCGCTGTGCTGGAGGCGACCTTCGGCTCCGGGTCGGAGCCGTTGAGGCCTGCTGATGTCGAGCCCTTCCTCGGAGATGCGGGGGGTGTGCCGCCATGGGACCTGACCGATGCGATCGACGGGGGGAAGGTCGCCCACGCAGTCGGGAACCTCCGACGGATGCTCCGCGGGGGTGGCCGTCATCCTCTGCAGGTGATGGCCAGTCTCAACACGCATTTCGGGCGGATGCTGCGCCTCGACGGTGCAGGTGTGCGCTCCGAACAGGAAGCGGCGACGTTGCTCGGGTTGAAGGGGTCGACCTTCCCTGCCAAGAAGGCGCTCGTTCAGTCCGGGAGGCTCGGATCTGAACGGATCGCCCGGGCGACGCAGCTCCTCGCAGAAGCGGACACGGACCTCCGTGGGCGGACGGGGGTGCCGCCGGAGCAGGTGATGGAGGTGCTCGTCGCCCGACTGGCGTCGCTGTCGGGCAGGGCGCCGGTCAGCTCGCGGCCTCGTTGACCTTCTTCACCAGCCGGGACTTGCGACGTGCGGCGGTGTTCTTGTGCAGCACACCTTTGGCCGCTGCCTGGTCGATCCGCTTGAGAGCCCGGCGCAGCGCCTCGTCTACGCCCTCGCCGGACTCGATCGCAGCGTCGACGTTCCGGGTGCGGGTCTTGAGCTCCGAGCGGACGGCGCGGTTGCGCTGGTTCGCCTGCTCGTTCTGTCGGTTGCGCTTGATCTGGCTCTTGATGTTCGCCATGGCGGTGCTGTCGGTCCTGGGGGTTCGTCGGTGCGGTGCTGGTCGGAGTGCGGTGCTGGTCGGAGTGCGATACGGGTCGGAGAGGGAGGCTGTCAGGCCGACCCCGTCGGGTGACCGACCAACGTTAGCCGCGCCGGGGTCGGAGCGCATTCCGCGGGGCGTTCCGACGTGATGACGGCACCGTGAGTCGGCGCTGCCAGACTGAGGGGCCCTCGGCAGACGCGGCGCGGCCGCGTCGACGCCCAGCACATCGGACGCCTTCCATCCAATGACCCCGCTCGACCAGATCCGCAACCTGTCGATCATCGCCCACATCGACCACGGCAAGTCGACGCTCGCTGACCGCATGCTGGAGCTCTGCGGTGCCGTGGATCCGAGGGAGATGCGGGCGCAGTACCTCGATTCGATGGATCTCGAGCGGGAGCGCGGGATCACGATCAAGCTGCAGTCGGTTCGTCTCGAGCACCGCGGACACGTGCTGAACCTCATCGACACACCGGGTCACGTCGACTTCGGCTACGAGGTGTCCCGTTCGCTGGCCGCCTGCGAGGGCGTGATCCTCGTCGTCGATGCATCCCAGGGGATCGAGGCCCAGACGCTCGCCAACTGCTACCTGGCCATCGAGAACGATCTGGAGATCGTGGCGGTCCTGAACAAGATCGATCTGCCTGCGGCTGATCCGGACACGTACGCGATGGAGATCGAGACGGTGCTCGGGATCCCCGCCGAGGACGTGCTGCGGATCTCGGCCAAGACGGGCGAAGGCGTCCTCGAGCTCCTCGACGCGGTGGTCGATCGCATCCCGTGTCCGACGGGTGTCGTCGATGCTCCGCTGCAGGGGTTGATCTTCGACTCCCACTTCGATCAGTACCGCGGCGTCGTGTCGTCGGTCAGGGTCGTGAACGGGTACCTGCGCACCGGGTCACGTCTGCGCTTCATGCAGGCGGGAGCGGTGCACGAGGCGATCGAGGTGGGTGTCCGCACCCCGGACAACGTGGCGGTCGCCGAGCTCGGCCCCGGCGAGGTCGGATATCTCATCGCCGGGATCAAGGACGTGGGAGAAGCGCGCTCCGGTGAGACGGTGACCGACGCTGGCCGTGCCGCTGACGAGCCGCTGGCGGGTTACCAGGACCCGAAGCCGATGGTGTTCTGCGGTCTGTACCCGGTCGACGGCGATGAGTTCGAGGACCTCCGGGAATCACTCGAGAAGTTGCGCCTCAACGACGCCAGCTTCACCTACGAGCCCGAGACCTCCGGTGCGCTCGGCTTCGGGTTCCGCTGCGGGTTCCTGGGCCTGTTGCACATGGAGATCGTCCGCGAGCGCCTCGAGCGTGAGTACGACCTGAACCTCATCGCGACGGCCCCCTCGGTGGAGTACCGGGTGATCCGCGACGACGGCGAGGAGCTCGTGGTCGACAACCCGGCGGATCTGCCCGACCCGGGGACGATCGAGCGGATCCTGGAGCCGTACCTGCGTACGACCATCATCACGCCGACCGCATACACCGGCGCCCTGATGGATCTGTGTCAGACGCGTCGGGGTGAGATGTTGAAGATGGAGTACCTGTCTCCCGAGCGGGTCGAGCTGCAGTACCGCATGCCGCTCGGCGAGGTCGTGATGGACTTCTTCGACCAGCTCAAGAGCCGCACGCAGGGCTACGCGAGCCTCGACTACGAGCCGATCGGTGATGAACCTGCTGATCTCGTGAAGGTCGACATCCTGATCGCCGGTGACGCCGTCGACGCGTTCAGCTCCATCGTGCACAAGGAGAAGGCGTACGACTACGGGAAGAAGATGGTCGACAAGTTGCGCGAGATCATCCCGCGCCAGCAGTTCGACGTTCCGATCCAGGCGGCGATCGGGAGCCGGATACTGAGCCGCCAGACGGTGAAGGCCTATCGCAAGGACGTGACAGCCAAGCTCTACGGCGGTGACGTCTCGCGGAAGAGGAAACTGCTCGAGAAGCAGAAGGAGGGCAAGAAGCGGATGAAGCACCTCGGACGGGTGGAGGTTCCGTCCGAGGCGTTCATCAGCGCCCTGCGCCTCGAGGACTGACCGTGAACGCACGATGACCGCCGCAGCATCGGCCGCATCGGGAGTTCATTGGCACTCGCGTACACTGAGTGCCAATGCCTGATGACGGAGGACTCGATCAGAGGAAGGCCGCCATCCTGCGCGCCGTCGTCCAGCAGTACATCGAGACGGCGCAGCCCGTCGGTTCGACGACGGTCGCGGCACGAACCGATGTTGCGGTGTCCCCGGCGACGGTGCGCAACGAGATGACCTTGCTCGAGCGTGACGGATTCCTCGCTCAGCCGCACACGAGCGCAGGTCGGGTGCCGACCGAGAAGGGCTACCGGTTCTTCGTGGACGGCCTCAGCGGGACGGACCGGTTGCGTCCGGCCAACGTCCGAGCGGTCCGGGACTTCTTCGCCTCTGCCCACGGTGAGCTGGAGTCGATGCTGCGTGAGACGACGAGGCTCCTCGCGAAGCTGACCCACAGCGCTGCGGTGGTCGTCGGGGAGCAACCCGACGCCACCACCGTCCGCTCGGTCCAGCTCGTCGATCTCAGCCCACGGACCGTGCTGGTGGTCGCGGTGCTGAGCAACGGCGTGGTGCTCAAGCGCTCGGTGGAAGTCGCCAGCGACCTCGACGGAGATGACGTCAGCGACGCACAGACGACGATCTCGGTCGGTCTCCTCGGTGCCGGGCTCAACGACGTCGAGCGGTGGACCCCGCCCCACGATGCTCCGGGAGCCATGCTCGCCGCTGCTGCAGCGGACGCGGTGCGTTCGGCGCTGCTCGAGGAGAGCCAGCGGGTGTTCGTCGACGGCGCGGCCCACGTCGCGGGCTCGTTCGAGGCTCGCGAGACCGTCGAGCAGGTGCTCCTGATCCTCGAGCAGCAGTTCGTGGTGGTGTCGCTCCTCCGTGAGTTGATCGACGGTGGCCTCACGGTCGCGATCGGCTCCGAGACGGGGATGGAACCGCTCGCCGACTGCTCGTTGGTCGTCGCACCGTACTCGGCCGGGGGAGCACCGGCCGGAGCGATCGCCGTTCTGGGTCCGACGAGGATGGACTACGCCGAGACGGTCTCGACCGTGTCGGTCGTGAGCGAGCGTCTCAGCAGGATGCTGACCGAGGGAAGAACAGCGGAGGGCTGAGCAGTGGCCGACCTGTACGAGATCCTGCAGGTGCAGCGGGACGCGACGGCTGACGAGATCAAACGCTCGTACCGACGTCTCGCCCGCGAGTGCCATCCGGACGCGAACCCGGAGGACCCGGAGGCGGAGGCGCGCTTCAAGGAGCTCGCCGCCGCGTACGAGGTGCTGTCGGATCCCGACAAGCGCGAGCGCTATGACCGCTTCGGATCGGCGGACGGCTTCGACCTGGGAGATCCGTTCGGTTCCGGCGTCTCTGGTCTGGGAGATCTGTTCGATACGTTCTTCAGCGGTGGAGCTCGCCGCGGATCGGCCGGCCCGATCCGTGGGATGGATCTCGAGGCGACCGCCGTGATCGACTTCGAGGAGGCCGTCTACGGGACCCAGACCGACGTCACCGTGCGAACCGCCCTCCTCTGCAAGGACTGCGACGGCACCGGAGCGGAACCGGGGACCAGCCCCGAGGTCTGCACCGAGTGCGGTGGGAGCGGCGAGGTGCGGATGGTCCGCCAGACCGTGCTCGGCCAGATCGTGACGGCCTCGGCGTGTCGACGCTGCGGCGGCGTCGGCCGGACGATCTCCTCGCCGTGTCCGACCTGCCGCGGTGACGGGCGGATCGTCCGTGATCAGACCTACACCGTCGATGTGCCCCGGGGCGTGGACGACGGTTCCACCCTGCGACTCACCGGTCGCGGTGCTGCGGGGCCGCGAGGTGGACCCACCGGCGATCTCTACGTCCACCTCCGGGTTCGTCCCCACAAGCGCTTCGTCCGTGAGGGTGACGATCTCGTGGCACACATCCCGATCGGCATCGCGCAGGCAGCGCTCGGCATGCACCTGCCGGTGGAGACGCTGGACGGTTGGGAGGACCTCGTGGTGCCGAAGGGCACCCAGAGCGGCGAGAGCTTCCGGCTGAAGGGCCGTGGTGTGCCACATCTCGCCGGCCGGGGTCGCGGCGATCTGATCGTCGTGGTCGACGTGGAGACGCCGTCCAAGCTCACCGAGGAGGAGGCGGAGCTGCTCCGGTCCTTCGCCGAGCTTCGGGGCGAGGATGTGGCACCTGTCGACGAGGGCTTCTTCTCCAAGGTCAAGTCAGCGTTCCAGAGCCACTGAGCGCTCGTCGGATCTTCGCCATGGGAACGAGCCCGGGCCCGGCAGACAGGTCGACGCTGCGGCCATGGACAGCCGCTGTGGCGCAGGTCCTGGTCGACGATCTGGACACCGATGCGGGACCCACCCTCGACGAGGCGTCGACACATCACCTCGGACGGGTTCGACGGCTCCGGCCCGGCGAGATCGTGTGTGCCACCGACGGAGCGGGTGGGTGGCGTCTGACGAGTTGGACCGGTGACGGGCGCCTCGATCCGATCGGCGTCGTCCACCGTCGGCCGGCTCCGTCATCCATGTTGTCGGTCGGGTTCGTCCCGGTGAAGGGCGATCGCCCTGAGCTGGTCGTGCAGAAGCTGACGGAGGTCGGTGTCGACCGGATCGTCGTCACGTCGTCCTCGCGATCGGTCGTGCGCTGGGATGGTCGTCGGGCGGAGCATCACATGGACAGGCTGCGCCGCGTCGCGAGCGAGGCGGCATGCCAGTGCCGCCGACTGTGGTTGCCGACGGTCGAGACCGCTCCGCTGGCGTCGCTCGCAGCCGAGGGGTTCG
Organism: uncultured Aquihabitans sp.; assembly: GCA_964429335.1. Lineage (GTDB taxonomy): Bacteria > Actinomycetota > Acidimicrobiia > Acidimicrobiales > Microtrichaceae > Dermatobacter. The sequence continues at coordinate 5,877 of CAYSCB010000029.1, read as the reverse complement.
CCTTCGGTCACCTCGACGGTGCCGAACCCACGTCCTTGCTTCGTTGCGTGGTCGTCGGACCCGAGGGGGGTTGGACCGACGAGGAGCTGGCGATGGCGATCGTGCCGCCGGTGTCGCTCGGGGACCACGTGCTCCGGGCAGAGACCGCCGCCATCGCCGCCGGCGTGGTGTTGACCGCAGCGCGTCGTGCCGGTCCCCATAGCGCGCTGCTGTGACCACGCTGGGTGGTGGAGGTAGTTTTCCTCCTGTTGCGTGGTGATGTTCTGACGCAGAGTGGTCAGGTGGCCGTCGGAAGTGACCGAACCTGGTCGGAGGGGTGAGCGAGGATGGACGAGGGCGCGGGAGCACCGGATGCGGTCGTGGACGACCTACCCGACGACGGCGGATACGCCCGGATCGTCGGGGGACGGCTGCGGGAGATCCGCAAGCAGAAGCGGCTGTCGCTCCAAGAGGTCGAGCGGGTGTCCGGGCTGGAGTTCAAGGCGTCCGTCCTCGGCGCCTACGAGCGCGGTGAGCGGGCGATCTCGGTGCCGCGCCTGCATCGGCTCGCCCGGTTCTACCGCGTTCCGGTCGATCAACTGCTGCCCGGTGGTGAGGAACCGGACGAGCCCGGTCGGCGCGAGCCGGACACGGCCGGTGCCCGCATCGATCTCACCCGTCTGGAGGACATCGACGGGGCGGAGGCAACGATGCTCAGCCGCTACCTCCGCATGATCCAGGTGCAGCGACAGGACTTCAACGGCCGCGTGTTGACGATCCGACGTGATGACATGCGGGCCATCGCCTGCATCCTCGGCGTCACCCAGGAGTCCGCAGACCGCCGTCTCGAGGAGATGGGGCTGCGGCTCGGTTGAGCTGATCAGGTCGACCGCCGGCCGGCACACCGGTGCGCCTCGGCACGAGTTGTCTCAGCAGGAGCGGTCGACCTCGTAGACCTCCCACGGTCCCGTGTCGGTCCGATCGGTGATCTGCACGCCGTCGACACAGCCCATGCGTGACATCCTCCGCAGGAGCTCGGGCTCGTTCGATCTCGTGTAGCGGTCCGTGTACGAAGGGAACGCGACGACCGTGTCGACACCCCGGTGGCGCAGGAACGTCGCATACGTCCGAACGGATCGGAACGGCCCACGATGGAGACCTTCGGGGAAGAGCTCCGCATCGAGCGTGCCTCCGGCACGGACGACGGCGTAGAGGCCGTACTTGCCGTCGAGCCCGGTGAGGACCCGGTACGTCCGGTGCTGACGGACCGTTTCGCTCGCCACGAAGTCGCTGATCTGTGGGTCCGGGTTCCGTGTGAGGGCGCCCCACGCGAAGTCCATGCCGAACGGTTGGTACATGGGCACCTGTGCCATGACGAACACGACCGTCAACACCGCGGGGGCCCAACGGGGCGTACGCCCGGACCGCTGGATGAGCACGAGAGCGACCGGGACTCCCAGCACCAGGGACCGCATGGCCACGGTCTGCAGGAGCGCCGCGATCTGGGTCGTGAACGTCGTCTCGGACATCACCGGTGACTGGAGGACAGCCCATGTCGCGGGGAGGGAGACCATGACGGTGAGGAGCCAGGACAGGAGCAGCGACCGGCGTCGGGCCGGATTCTCGAACGGGGTCCACACCGCAACGGTGACGGCGACGATCGGCATGACCACGGCGGGATGGATGATCGACGCCGCCGCGGTCAACACCACGGCAGCAACGAGCTTGGAGCGACGCCAGCAGCCGATCGCCGCGATGAACATGGCGATCGACCAGAGGAACGGCAGCTGGCCGAGGAGCGGCGAGATCACGAGCGCCGGGTTCGTGAGCGTCGCTGCGGCCCACCATCCCCGCCGCAAGGTCGGGAAGGTCCAGAACGTGGCGAGGACGGTGGCGACGAACCCGATGACGATCCACAGCGTGACGACACGGTCGCCGAGAAGTGGCCACGCGAGCGCGGCGGTGAGCCACGGGATCGATCCGTACGGGAACGTGAGCGCGTGGCCGTTCGCGAGCTGCGCGACGTGCATCGGGATCCCCTGGCCGTCCCAGAGCCGATCGGCGATGAACCAGACGTGGACGTTGTTGCTGAGCGAGTCGTGGCTGATGAACAACGGCCGCGAGAGCATCATCACGCCGATCACGACCCACGCAGCGATGATCACCCATGTGGCGATCCGACCCGCGATGTCAAGCACCTCGCCCACATCCTCCGGTTCCCCTGGACGTGGCGTCGATCCGGAACGAGGTCCCGCGGTGGGTAGCGTGTCGGTGACGGGAGGGGGATCGGTCATGGGCGGTCCGAAGGTGAGCGGGTGACGCAGAGGTTCAGCGACGGAGCAAGAGGATACGGGTTGGGCCTCGTGTGCCTGCCGATCGCGGCGCTCCCGACAGGTGCCGGTCCGCGCGAGATCGTCACCGTCGTCATGGCGGTCCTTCTCGCTGCCGTGGTGGCAGCGGCGTTCGTCCGTCTGGCCGCGACACGCGGCAACATCTGGCTCGGTCCCCTGCTCGTCGCGGTCGCGGCGGTGCTGTACTCGGTGACTCCCGCCGGGGTGTCGACCTCCGTCATCGCCCTGCTCGTCGGTGCGGGTGCCGTGTTGTCGACCGGGGGCAGGCGCCGACCGCTCCTCGAACCCGCGGCGCTCGCAGGTGGGGTGTTCGCAGTGGTCCTCGTGCTCGGTGTCTGGCTGTCGGCTGGTACCGGGTCCACGCTGCCGTTCGTCGTCGCAGCGGTGTCGTCGGTGCTGGCCGTGACCGTGCTGGCAGTCTCGGGTGATGATCTCGGGACGGGCGTGGTCGACGTGGATGACGGCGTGGACGGCGTGGATGACGGCGTGGACGGCGTGGACGGCACGGACGCCGACGAGAGAGGTGGCGGGACGGCCCGGCACGTGCTGGTCGGGTCCGCCGTCGCCTTTGCAGCGGTGATGGTGGTGTGGACCGGATGCAACGACCCGCAGCTGTCGTGGTTCGGCCCGGTGGACGCCCATGGGCCACGTGATGTCCGGCAGGTCGCGATCACCTTCGACGACGGGCCGAACGACACGGCCTCGCTCGAGGTCGCTCGACTGCTCGACGAGCGAGGGGTGAAGGGGACCTTCTTCGAGGTCGGGCGAGCGGTGCGGGAGCGTCCCGACGTCGCACGGCGCCTCGTCGCGGACGGTCACCTCGTCGGCAACCACTCGTTCCACCACGACTACTACGGTTGGCTGAACCCTCTCTACCCGGAGCTGGGAGCGACCCAACGGGTCATCGACCGCGATGTCGGCGTGTGCCCGCGCTTCTTCCGGCCGCCTCACGGGCAGCGCACGCCGTTCATGAACCTGCAGCTCGCGCGCCGTGGCATGGTCGCGGTCACGTGGGACACCTCGGCGGGGGACTGGGCGACCACCGACGCGCACCTTGTCGCCCGGCGAATCCTCGACCGTGTGCGTCCGGGTTCCATCATCTTGTTGCACGACAGCCTCGACGGCCACGTCGACGCCGACCGCCGGGTCGTGATCGAGGCACTTCCGATCATCCTCGACGGCCTGCAGCAGAAGGGCCTCGAGCCGGTGCGCATCGACCGCCTCCTCGGCGGTCCGGCCTATCTCCCGTCTGCGAGGTGCCGATGACCGAAGGCGGGTGACGCCGGTTCCGGTTACGACTTCGACGGACCCCGCCGAACTTGCAGTCCCACGTCGCCCGCGTGACCGCTCGGCTACAAGTTCGACGAGCGGCGGCGCCGTCGGCGCAGCGATCGCAGTCCCAGCGCGAACGGCGCGATCCCGACCGCGGCGATGGCGGCGGAGGTCAGCACCGGTGGTACGAGGCTTGGAACCTCCTTGTCCCTCGGGCGACGACGGGTGACCCGGAACGCCGCGGCGGGCATGGCCGCCAGGTCGATGAGCACGTCCTTCATCCGGGTGCGTGAGCGGAACACCGGTACCGGCACCAGCACGTCGTTGCGAACCCTGTAGCCGAGGCGGGACAACACGATGGCCACTTCAACGGTCTCGGAGTACTTGTAGCCCTTGTAGTAGTCGAGGGCGTCGGCCAGCGCGCCGAGCCGGAAGATCCGGTAACCGGACTCGACGTCGTTGAGTGCGATGCCGCCGGACCAGATGGTCGCCCAGGTGCTCATCACCCAGTTCCCTGCCTGCTTGTACGGCGGGTAGGTCGACAGGTCCCGTTGCACCAGCAGGGCGTCGAGCGCTTCGTCGACGACGCGGCGGCGCAGGTCCTCGAGCACGGCGAGCTCGTGCTGGCCGTCGGCGTCGATGGTGTAGACGAGGTCGTTCGCGTCGAGCTCACCGGCCTCGAGGCGGCGACGGAGGTCGCCGAACGCGAGGTAGTACGCCTCGCTCATGCCCTGGTTGACGTCGTGGACCAGCATTCGTGCCCCGTCGCGACCGACCAGGAACTGCTGGATCTCCGTTCGGGTGCCGTCGGTGGAGCCGTCGTCGACGACGACGAGCTCGTCCACGTAGCCGTACAGCTTGCCGAGCACGTCGCGGACGGTCGGTTCCTCGTTGAAGGCGGGGACGACGGCGATCCGCCGCGGTTGCGTCGCCTGCACTGTCGAGCCAGGTTCGTTCGTCATCGGTGACCTGCCGTGGCCCGGTTCGTCCGGTACCAGTCGAAGCTGCGCGCCATGCCGTCGGCGATGCCGACCTCGGGCTTCCATCCGAGCAGATCGAGGGATCTGTCGTTGCGGACCGTCTGGGGCTCGAGGTCGCCCGGCCGTGACGGGCCGAAGGACACCTCGACGTCGCCGGCCAGCTCAGCGGTGAGCTCGGCGACCTGGCGGATGGTGACCGGCACGGCGCCGTCGACGTTGATCACCTGGTTCTCGGCCTCGGGTCCCAGAGCGAGGACGTGGGCCCGGGCGAGGTCCTCGACGTACACGAAGTTGCGACTCTGCATCCCGTCGCCGTCGATCGTGATCGCCTCGCCGGCGAGCGCCCGGCGGAAGAAGGCGCTCATGACGGTGCTCTCGCGCATACGGGGTCCGTAGGGGATCCCATAGCGGAGGACGGTGAACGGGCGGCCGTACAGGTTCAGGTAGTCCCGGCAGGCGAACTCCGACGCGATCTTGGTCGTGATGTAGAGGTGGCGGTCCAGGTCCTCGGTGAACGGGGTCGTCTCGTCGACCACGTCGCCGACGGTCGAGCCGTACACCCACACCGTCGACGCCAGCACCGTCCGTCCAGCGTCGGTGCGCCGGCCCGCCTCCAACACGTTGACCGTGCCCTGGACGTTGAGTGCGACCGCGCGGGTCGGATCGGCGTAGATGTCGTTCACGTCGGCCATGGCTGCCAGGTGGAACACGGCTTCGGTGCCTTCCACCGCAGACAGCAGCGAGTCCACGTCGAGGATGTCGGCTTCGGGATGCCATTCGACGTCGCTCCGGTGCGGCTCGACGGCATCGATCACCCGGACGGTGCGTCCGGAGTCGATCATGGCGTCGACGACGTTGGATCCGATGAAGCCCGACCCGCCGGTGACCGCGACGATGCCGGAAGCGGTGCTCACGGTGCGACGACCTCGTTGAGCGCCCGCACGACGAGGTCGACCTGCTCGTCGGTCATGACGGCGGACACCGGCAGGCAGATGTGGCGGTCGCAGAGCTCCTCGGCGCCCGGCAGCGGGCCGTCGGCCCACGGTTCGAACACCGACTGCAGGTGCAGCGGCAGCTCGTAGACCTCACCGGAGAGGGCGACCTCGAACTCCTCCCGCATGCGCTTCTTGATGAAGGAGCGGTCGACGTCGGGCGGCAGGAAGGCGATGTACTTGTAGTAGTTGCAGCGTGACTCGTCGGGGATGGCGAGCGGGGTGACCGGTCCGTCGGCCAGTGCCTGGTCGTACAGCGAGGCGACGTGGCGCCGGTGATCGACGAACTCGTCGAGGCGGCGC
>CAYSCB010000028.1:0-16322 GCA_964429335.1 uncultured Aquihabitans sp. | reverse complement strand
ACGTAGAGGCCCGAGTGGGTGTCGAAGGCAGCGTGGGGGAAGTCGATGACGATTCCGCCCAGCGCGTCGACCATGCCGACGAAGCTCGCGAACCCGACCTCCATGTAGTGGTTGACCGGCACCTCGAGGTTCGCCTTCACGGTCGCGACCAGGTTGGCCGGACCCGCGTTGTAGGCGCCGTTGATCCGTCCCTGGCGACCGGTCCGGGCGTCGGTCACCCAGAGGTCCCGGGGGATCGACATCATCACCGAGCCGTCCGGGCCGACCCGCAGGACGATGATCGTGTCGCTCCGCTTGCCGGTCACGGATCCCGTCCCACCGATGTCGAGGGTCGGGTCGAGACCCTCACGTGAGTCGGAGCCGACCAGCAGGTAGTTGACCGTGTCGCCCGAGACCGGGTCGAGCACAGCGGAGAGATCGACCCGCTCGATCGAGCGGTACGCGACGAACCCCCGGGCGAGCACGACCACGAGGGCGACGAGCACCAGGACCGGCACGCCGATCGCAACCCAGCGCAGCAGACGCCGTCGTGGTCGTCGGGTGCCCTTCTGGTCCGGCGCCGTCCCGGGTGAAGCGCCGCGCCGGGCCGGTGGCGGTGTCGTTCCACGCCGTCGGGCCTCGGCGCCGCCTGCCTGTGCCGGCGTTGCCGGCGTTGCCGGCTTGCGCGCCGGAGCCGACGGAGAGCGCGGCGGGTCCGGCGTTCCGCCCGGAGCAGGAACGTGGAACTGCCGGCCCGGACCTGCTGCCCGTCTCCCGTCGGGCCGTCGTCCAGTTCCATCGTTCGGTCCGTTCACGCTCACCAGTGTGTCCGGACGCCACCGCTGCGCCGCGAATCCAGCCGGGCCCACTCTCAGGAACCGATGAGGAGGTGGCGTGTTCGGGGCGGCAGGGGTCCGACCGCCGCCCATTAGCGTGTGGCCCCGTGCCCACCGTCGACCTCGATGTCGCCCGAGCCAACGGCTACGCGATCGCCTACCGCCTGATCGGGGACCGACCGGCGGCCAGGGCTGTGGTCGCCATCGTGGTGGAGCGTGCCGCAGCAGCCGGGCTCCTCGACCGGACCGACTGGATCTGCTCGGTCGCCGCGGGCACCGTGGCCGAAGTCGTGGGTCCCGTCGGCAGCACGCTCACCGACCAGCTGTCGCCGGATGCCTCGAATGCACCCTCGGGCGACGATGGTCTGCGCGTCGCGCTCCGTCGGCGCCTGTCGTCGGCCTCCGACGACGAGCGGACCGCGTCGTCGCTGCACCACCTGGCGGGCTATCCGGTGGAGACCGTCGCGGGTTTCATGGGTCGACCGGTCGAGGAGGTGACCCGACTCGTCGGCGTGTTGTCTCCACCGCCCGGGGTCTCCTACCGCGCCCTCGGTGACCCGGAGCTGATCGGGTCGACGCCGGTCAACGGACCGCGCCGTCGTGCGATGCTCAACATGTCGACCCTGTTGAGCATCATCATCGTGGTGGCCCTCGTCCTGGGTGCCAGTCGATGCGTGGGACCGCGTCCGGCCCTCGGTCCTGCACCGCTGCGAGTCCCGGTGAGCGTCGGTCCGTCGGTGGCGGCCCAGCCGTCGTCGGGATGCTCGGTCCCCGGCCAGGCACCGGGGACGTTCAACGCCGAGGCACCGGGGGACGCCGGTCCCGTGGTGTTCCGCCTCGCCGTGCCTCCCACGACAGCGCCGCCGAGCTCCCCGTCGGGGACCGCCCGGGCGTTGGTGGTCATGGTCGGTGACGGAGACGCCACACCCTCACCGTCGCAGGTCGTCGGTTCCGACCTCGAACGCCAGGGACTCGACCGCGGCGTCATCGTCGCCTCGGTCGCTCCGCCCGCCGCCGGTACCGCAGGCAACGATCCGACAGCGAGGGTGGCGGCGGTCGCATCGGTCATCGACCGGGTGGCCTCCAACCTGTGCGTCGACACCTCCAGGGTCACCGTCACCGGCTTCGGCACCGGAGCGCAGGTCACCACGGTGCTCGCGTGCACCCGACCCCGCATCGTGACCGTCGCCGCACCGGTCGCGGGTGCGTCCATGCCGGCGGGCTGCGATCTCTCCCCCGCCGTGTCGCTGCTCCTCCGCTGGAACGCGGACGACGTGGTGATGCCTCCGGCGGGTGGGTTCGGTTCCGGTCCGGGCCAGGTCCCCGGCGACCGCGGATTGCCGGCGACACCCGCAGGCAAGGTCAGCCGGGACTGGGCGAACGCGATCGGTGCGGGTCGGCTGCAACGCTCCCTCGACGCCGACGGGACAGCTGTCGAGACCGCCACGGCCCCCGACGGTGCCGCCGTCCGCTCGGTGATCACCGCGTCGGGCGGTCACGCGTGGAGCCCGGCCGACAGCACCGCCGTGCTCGACTTCGCCGCCGCGCACGCCCGAGCTCCCTCCTGAACTCGGCACGTCTCAGGTCGAAGAACGACGTGAGACATGCCCGGTACACGGGAACTCCGCTGACTCCACCCACCGTCGTCACAATCAGTCGGCGGACAGGAACAGCGTCTTGGACTCCGTGTAGTGATCGAGCGCGGCGAGACCCAGCTCGCGACCCATACCACTGCGCTTGAACCCTCCGAACGGGAGCTCGTAGCGCACCGAGCGATTCGTGTTGACGCTCATCACACCGGTTCGCACCGCCCGACCCACCCGGATCGCCCGTCCGAGGTCCCGGGTCCACAACGTGCCGGACAACCCGTAGTCGCTGTCGTTCGCGATCGCGACCGCGTCGTGTTCGGTGTCGAACGGGATCACCGACACGACCGGTCCGAAGATCTCTTCGCGGGCGATGCGCATCGAGTTGTCGACGCCCGCCACGACCGCCGGGCTCAGGTACCACCCGGGACCGCTCGTCTCGCCACCGCAGAGCACCTCGGCGCCTTCGGACCGTCCGATGTCCAGGTACTCGAGGCTGGTCGCCCGCTGGCCCTCCGAGATCATGGGCCCGATCTCGGTCGCCTCGTCACCCGGGTCGCCCACGACGAATCGACCCGTGCGTTCGACCAGCCCCGCAACCACCTCGTCGTAGACGCTGCGCTCCACCAGCACCCGACTGCGTGCGCAGCAGTCCTGCCCGGCGTTCGCGAACACCGAGTACGGGATCGCGTCGATCGCCGTGTCGAGGTCCGCGTCGGCGAACACGATCGCAGCGGACTTGCCGCCGAGCTCGAGTGACACCCGCGTGATGTTCGGCGACAGCGTCCGCAGGAGGTGCGATCCGGTCGAGGAGTCGCCGGTGAAGGAGATCTTGTCGACGCGCGGGTCGGCGACGAGCGCGTCACCGACGGTCGCACCCGGCCCCGGCAGGACGGTCACGCAGGGGCCCGGGACTCCCGCCTCGATGAGCAGCTCGCCGAGCATCAGGGCCGTGACCGGCGTCAGCGACGCCGGCTTGAGGATCACCGAGTTGCCGCACGCGAGCGCGGGGGCGAGCTTCCAGGTGGCGATCAGCATCGGTAAGTTCCACGGCACGATCAGACCGCACACCCCGACCGGCACCTTGAGCACGAGACCGAGGCCCGGGTCCTGTGTCGGCACCACCGATCCCAGGTGCTTGTTCGCGGCGCCGGCGTAGTACTCGAACACCTCGGCCATCGCGCCCGCCTCCCAGCGGGCGTCCGAGATGGTGTGACCGGCATTGGCGACCTCGGCCCACGCGAACTCCTCGAGCCGCTCACGGATCAACGCGGCGGCGCGCAGCAGCACCCGGCCCCGGGTGGTGGCGTCGACGTCGGCCCACACGCCGGAGTCGAAGCTGTCGCGGGCCACGCCGAGGGCCCGCTCCAGGTCGACCGGTCCGGCCTTGGACACCGTGGCGAGATCCGACCCCGTCGCGGGATCGGCGACGTCGAACGTGGCGCCGTCGGCGGCCGGTTCGCGCTCGCCGCCGATCAGCAGGTCGAAGTGCTTCGGCAACGCCCGTGGCGCGGAGGTGGTCATGGGCGGCGAGTGTAGGAGCGTGCCTGGCGGACCCACCTGCGAGGGTGGCTAACGTGCGCTGGAGCTCACGGAAGGACCCGGCAGATGGCAGGACGACTCGACGGCAAGGTGGCGCTCATCACCGGCGCGGCCACGGGACTCGGCCGCGTCGCCGCCGAGCTGTTCGCCGCCGAGGGCGCGGATGTGGTGATCGCGGACGTGACCGACGGCGCCGAGGCGGTCGAGGGGATCGCCGCCGCAGGCGGCCGGGCAGCGTTCGTGTCCACCGACGTGACCGACGAGCAGTCCGTCAAGGCCGCGGTCGACTTCGCGACCGACGAGTTCGGCGGCCTGCACGTCCTCTACAACAACGCAGGCGTCTCCCTCGCCGACGACGACGGCGTGATCAACACCGACGTCGCCGTGTGGGAGCGGACCCTGCAGGTCAACGTCACCGGAGTGGCCCTCGGCTGCAAGCACGGCATCCCGGCGATGCTCGCCACGATCGACGCCGACCGCTCAGCGGGCCGCAGCGCCGGGGCGTCCATCGTCAACGTCGCGAGCTTCGTCGCGCACCTCGGTGCCGCCACCCCGCAGATCGCCTACACCGCCTCGAAGGGCGCCGTGCTGGCGATGACGAGGGAGATCGCTGTCATCCACGCCCGCCAGGGGCTGCGCGCCAACGCCCTGTGTCCGGGACCGGTGCTCACGCCGCTGCTCGCGAAGTACCTCGACGACGACGCCAAGCGTCAGCGCCGCCTCGTGCACATCCCGATGGGCCGCTTCGGCGAACCGCAGGAGATCGCCAGCGGCGCCCTGTTCCTGGCGTCGGACGAGTCGAGCTTCATGACCGGCCAGTCCCTGCTCGTCGACGGCGGCATCACCGCCGCCTACACCACGCCGGAGTAGCGCCCGACGCACCGCGATCCGCTGCCCGGGCACGCCGGGTGGGTTCCGACCCGTCCGCGGAACGTACGATCGACGCCCATGTCAGTTCCGAGCACCGGCAAGATCGACGTCACGACCCTCGCACGCCTCGTCGACACGGGCGAGATCGACACGGTGGTCGTCGCGTTCACCGACCTGCAGGGCCGACTCCTCGGCAAGCGGGTCACCGGAGCGTTCTTCCTCGACCACGTCCTGGGTGACGGCGGTGACCCGGCGAGCGGCGAGGGCATCGAGGCGTGCGACTACCTGCTGACCGTCGACGTCGACATGAACGTCGTCGAGGGGTACCGGTTCGCCAACTGGGAGGCCGGCTACGGCGACTTCCGCGGCCGACCCGACATCTCGACGCTGTGCGTGACGCCGTGGCTCGAGGGCACCGCGCTCGTGTTGGCCGATGTCGTCGACAACACCGACGACTCCCCCGTGGCGGTCTCGCCCCGTCAGGTGCTCCGACGTCAGGTCGAACGTGCAGCGGAGCGGGGCCTGCAGGTGATGATGGGCTCCGAGCTCGAGTTCTTCGCCTACGACGTCGGCTACGACGACCTCGCCCGCAACCACTACCGGGACCTCGGCGACCGCACGAGCAGCTGGTACAACCTCGACTACCACGTGTTGCAGACCACGAAGGACGAGCCGCTGATCCGAGCGCTGCGCAACGGGATGCTCGCAGCGGGCCTGCCGGTCGAGTTCTCCAAGGGCGAGGCGGCCCCTGGCCAGCACGAGCTCAACCTCCGCTACTCCGACGCGTTGACGATGGCGGACCACCACACGATCTACAAGAACGGGGCCAAGGAGATCGCACACCTCCAGGGCAAGGCGATCACCTTCATGGCGAAGCCCCGCATCGACGAGCCGGGCTCCAGCTGCCACATCCATTCGTCGATCTGGAGCCTCGACGGCGAGCCGCTGTGCCCTGGCGGATCCGGCGAGAATGCGCCCCATGGCATGTCGCGGCAGTTCCGGGCGTGGATGGGCGGCATCCTCGCCCACTCCCGCGAGCTGTCGCTCTGCTTCGCCCCGTACGTCAACTCCTACAAGCGCTACCAGCCGGACTCATGGGCGCCGACGGCGGTGGTGTGGTCACCGGACAACCGGACCTGCGGGCTGCGCCTCGTCGGCCACGGTGCCGGCATGCGCGTCGAGTCGCGGATCCCCGGCGCCGACTGCAACCCCTACATCGCGTTCGCCGCAGTGATCGCCGCCGGACTCGACGGCATCGACCAGGGCCTCGACTGCGGCGACCCCTTCGTCGGCAACGCCTACGCGGCCGACGACGTGGAGCGCATCCCGTGGAACATCGTCGAGGCGATCGATGCCTTCGAGCGTTCCGAGATGGCGAACGAGGCCTTCGGCGACGACGTCCACTTCCACCTGCTGCACACGGCTCGGGCGGAGTGGCAGGCGTTCAACAACACGGTCACCGAGTGGGAGCTGCGCCGCAACTTCGAGCGCATCTGACGCGACCCCGTTCTGTTGCCCCGTTCTGTTGTGCAGAACCAGAAGGATCCTTCTGGTTCTGCACAACAGAACGGGGGAAGACGGGATCGCTTGCAGCGCCGACGGTCAGTCGACGATCGCCTGCTGGACGAGCTGTCGGAGCTGCGTGCGGATCGGGTAGGTGCTCGACGGCAGCAGCTGCGTGTAGAACGCGACCGTCATGTCCTCGACCGGATCCACGAGGAACGCCGTGGAGGCCGCACCGCCCCACCCGTACTCACCGGCCGACGACGGCGTGCGGTAGGCGGCCGGGTCGAGGACGACCGAGAAGCCCAGGCCGAACCCGACGCCGTCGAACGTGGTCTCAGCGAACGTCGACTGACCGAACGCCTCCAGGTCCACGCCACCGGGCAGGTGGTTGCGGACCATGTACTCGACGGTCCGCGGTGACAGCACCCGCACACCGTCGAGCTCGCCGCGACGTCGAAGCATCTCCATGAACCGGTGGTAGTCACCAGCGCTCGAGACGAGTCCGCCGCCACCGGACAGGAAGCTCTGCGGGCGCGTCGCCGCCCTGCCAGCCGCGTCCCAACGGGTCGCCCGGCCACCTTCACCGAAGGGGATGTACAGGGCTGCGAGGCGCTCCACGTCGTCGCCGGTGACCCAGAACGAGGTCTCGTCCATCCCGAGTGGCTCGAACAGCCGGGTCCGGAAGAACTCGTCGAGCGACATCTCTGACCACACCTCGACCAACCGTCCGAGCACGTCGGTCGCCATCGAGTAGTTGAACGTCGTACCCGGCTGGGCCACGAGCGGGAAGCCGGCGATCTGGTCGATCACCTCGGCTGTTGCGGCACCCTTGGGAGTTCCCCACTCGTAGCCGTGCTTGCGGTAGATCTCGTCGACCGGATGCGTGTGGTGGAACCCGTAGGTGAGTCCGGCGGTGTGGGTGAACAGGTGCCAGATCCGCATCGGCTCGACCACCGGCTCCAGTGTCGGCGCACCCGAGGATCCGCCCCGGTACACCTTCGTCGCCCCGAAGGAGGGCAGGTAGCGCTCCACGCGGTCCTTGAGCTCGAACGCTCCGGCTTCGTGCAGCATCATCGCCGCGACCGAGGTGATCGGCTTGGTCATCGAGTAGATGCGGAACAGCGTGTCGGATGTGACCGGCAGCCCGGCCTCGACGTCACGGAACCCGGCGGACGCGACGTGGGCGACCCGACCATGACGTGCGACGACGGCCAGCCACCCAGGCAGCCTGCCGTCGTCGACGTAGCGCTGGAAGTGCGCTCCGATCCGCGCCAGGCGTCCAGCGTCGAGGCCGACCTCGCCAGGATCGACCTCCACCCTCAGGTCCGCCATGTCGTCCCCCTTGCTCGTTCCCGCGGACCACCCCGCGGAGCCGGTCGGACCCTACCCGTGCAGGTAGCCGAGGGCGTGAGCCTCCGCCCTGAGGCGCTCACGGTGCTCCGGGTGCGCAATGCGGATGAGGCGGACGCAGCGCTCCCCCAGCGACGCGCCCCGCAGCTCGGCCACCCCCCACTCGGTGACCACCTTGTCCACGGTGTTCTTGATCGTCGTGACCACCGAGCCGGGTGTGAGGCGGTCGACGATCCTGCTCGTCCCGTCACGGGTGGTCGAACGGGTGACGATGAAGCCGTGGCCGTCCTCGCTGAACATCGCACCGCGGGCGAAGTCCGCCTGGCCACCGGAGCCGGACCAGTAGCGGCCGCGGATCGTCTCCGAGGCGCACTGCCCGAGCAGGTCGACCTCGGTCGTCGCGTTGATCGACACCATCCTCGGCTCCTGGGCGATCACGCGCGGGTCGTTGACCCAGTCGACCCCGAGGAACTCCACCGCCGGGTTGCCGTCGAGGAAGTCGTAGAGGCGACGCGTGCCGAGCGCGAACGTCGTCACGCTGCGGTTCGGGTGACGACCCTTGAACACGCCGTTGATGACACCCGCTTCGATGAGGTCGACGAACCCGTCGGACAGCAGCTCCGTGTGGACACCGAGGTCGCGGTGGCCGCGGAGAGCCGACAGCACGGCGTTCGGGATCGAGCCGATGCCGGCCTGGATCGTGGCACGGTCCGGGATCCGCTCGGCGATGAGCGCGGCGATCGCACGGTCGGTGTCGTCGGGGACCGCGGGCTCCACCTCGATCAACGGACGGTCGACGTGACACCACCCGGCGACCTGCGACAGATGGACCGTGTTGTGTCCGAACGTGCGTGGCATCCGGGCATTCGCCTCGAGGAACACCGGCCAGGTGCCGAGGAACCGGGCCACGTAGTCGGCGTTCGTGCCCAGGCTCACGTAGCCGTGGCGGTCCGGCAGGGACGACGCAGCGAGGATCAGCGGACGACGGACCGAGTGTCGGAGCAGATGCGGCACCTCGCTGAAGTGACCGGGAACCAGCTCGACCCCACCGGCGTGGAAGTGCGGACGCGTCACCGCCGACAGGAAGTACGAGATGTGGCGGAGCCGGTCACCGTAGCGACCGTCGAGGTAGCCGCGATCGACCAGGGCATGCATCTGGTGGACCCTCACGCCGTCGATCGCACCGGCGTCTGCGGCCGCCTCGACCACGTCGAGCAGGGTACGGGGTTCCCCCACCGCGAGGGGAACGATCAGATCGGTCCCCGGCTCGATGTGCTCGAGCACCGATTCGGCCTCGGCTGCACCCGGTCCTGCGGACACCACGCTCCCCTCCTCTCTGCGACGATGATCCGGCGCCGCGCGAAGCAGGCCGTCAGTCCTCGAGCAACGTGCCGACCGCTTCGAGGTAGCGGGCCGTGCCGATGATCGGGGCGATCGCCACGAGGGTCGCTTCGAGCTCGTCGGCCGAGACCTCGCCCTCCATCAGCTCGATGTTCACGTCCCAGCCGAGCTTCGGCATGCCCACCGCGGCCATGGCTGCGACCCGAACCAGGTGCAGGGTGCGCACGTCCAACGCAGCAGCGTCGTCCATCACACCGCTGTTCAGGCGAGCTGCCAGGCCCAGCGCGTTCGGCAGGTTCGCCAGCCGGGAGCGGATCTCCTCGATGTCGGCGCGCTCCGCTGCCTCGCCGGCCGGACCTCCGGGGATGGACTGATCGCTCACGGTGAATCTCCTCGCGTCGGCTCGCCAGCACGCTACCGGCCCGGAGGACCCGTCGTGCTGCTAGACCGGTCACAGGGGATCGCACGAAGGGGCGCACCGGATGACCGATCTGATCGACGCACTGACCGCCGTGCTGTCGCCCGAGCGGGTGCTCGGAGCCGAACAGGCGGGTGAGGACTACCACCACGATGAATCGCTGACGGTCCCACCGCGCCGGCCGGTCGCCGTCGTGCTGCCGGAGACCACCGACGAGGTCGCGGCTGTGGTCCGCGTCGCCGCGGAGCGCAGGGTGCCGATCACCGCCCGCGGGAGCGGCACCGGTCTCTCGGGTGCAGCGACACCGGCGGAGGGCTCCATCGTCGTCAGCTTCGAGCGGATGAACAGCGTCCTGGAGCTCGACACCGACAACCACGTCGCTGTCGTGCAGCCGGGGCTCCGGCTCAACGAGCTCGACGAGGTGACCGCGGCGGCCGGACTCGTGTACCCGGTGTACCCGGGCGAGTACTCCGCCAGCCTCGGCGGGAACGTCGCGACGAACGCCGGCGGCATGCGCGCCGTGAAGTACGGGGTGACGCGCCACCAGGTCCTGGGCCTCGAGCTCGTGCTCGCCGACGGCCAGGTCATCCGCACCGGCGGCAAGTTCGTGAAGGCGACGACCGGCTACGACCTCACCCAACTCGTCATCGGCAGCGAGGGCACCCTCGCGCTCGTGACCGAGGCGACGCTGCGCCTCTACCCGCGTCCGGCGCACCAGGCCACGATCCTCGCCCCGTTCACCACGCTCGAACAGGTCACCGCCGCGGTCCCGCGCATCGTCGACTCGGGTGTCGGTCCACTCATCCTCGAGTACATCGACCTGCTCACGATGTCGGCCACGGCGAGCTTCACCGGACTCGAGCTCGGCATCCCCCAGGAGGTCAAGGACACGGCGTTGGCGTACCTGGTCGTCATGTTGGAGGGGACCGACGAGGACCGCCTCGGCGAGGACATCGCTGCGGTCGCCGAGCTCCTCGACGAGCTCGGCGCCATCGACACCTACGTGCTGCCGCCCGCTGCAGCCGGCCAGCTCATCGACGCGCGCGAGAAGGCGTTCTGGATGGCGAAGGCCAACGGCGCCGACGACGTCGTCGACATCGTCGTGCCGAGAGCCCAGATCTCGCAGTTCATGGAGAAGGTCACAGCCCTCGCAGGTGAGTACGAGGCGTGGATCGCAGGGTGCGGTCATGCCGGGGACGGCAACGTGCATCTCGGCGTCTTCTGCGCGGATCCGGAGCGACGATCAAGGCTCCTGACCGCGCTGTTCTCGGCAGGCATGGCGCTCGGCGGGGCGATCTCCGGCGAGCACGGCATCGGCGAGGCCAAGCAGGCCTACTTCCTGGAGCTGGAGGATCCCGCCAAGCTGACGCTCATGCGGCGCGTGAAGGCGGCGTTCGACCCCGACGGCATCCTCAACCCGGGCACGCTCCTCGGCTGACCGCAAACCCCACACCCCACCCCGCACACCCCACACCCGCCGTTCTGTTCTGCAGAACCACACGGATCTGTTGTGATCTGCAGAACAGAACGGGGCGAGAAAGGCATGGACGGCCCATGAACGGCGCACACGCCATGATCCGGACCCTCGTCGACTCAGGCGTCGACGTCTGCTTCATGAACCCCGGCACCTCCGAGATGCACTTCGTGCACGCACTCGACGACGTCCCGGAGATGCGCGGGGTGCTGGCGCTGTTCGAGGGGGTCGCCACCGGCGCCGCCGACGGCTACGCCCGCATGGCCGACCGCCCCGCCGCGGTCCTGTTGCACCTCGGACCCGGTCTCGGCAACGGCCTCGCGAACCTGCACAACGCACGCAGGGCCAAGTCCCCGGTGCTCAACGTCGTCGGCGACCACGCCACCTACCATGCGAAGTACGACGCTCCGCTGCAGTCCGACATCGCCTCCATCGCCAAGGGCGTGTCGCAGTGGGTGCGGACGGTCCGCGATGCCGAGTCGATCGCCCGCGACGCCGCCGACGCAGTTGCCGCCTCGTTCGGTCCGCCGGGTCAGGTCGCGACGCTGATCGTCCCCGCCGATGCCTGCTGGCTCGACTCCCCGGGACCGGTCGGGCCGTCCCAGATCACAGCACCGTCGACGGTCCCCGATGACCGCGTCGAGGACGTCGCCGCCGTCCTGCGCCGCGGCGAACCCACGGCGATCCTCGTCGGCGGAACGGCCATGCGCCGGGACGCCCTGCTCGACGCTGCACGCATCGGCGCGGCCTCCGGGGCGAAGGTGATGAGCGAGACGTTCCCCGCCCGGGCCGAGCGCGGCGCCGGAACGCCCGCACTCGACCGGATCGCCTACCTCGCGGAGTTCGCCCAGATGCAGCTCGACGGCCTCTCCCACCTGGTGCTGGTGGACGCAGCGCACCCCGTCTCGTTCTTCGCGTACCCGGACAAGGCCTCCGACCTCGTCGCCGAGGGCTGCACCGTGCACGTGCTGGCCGCCCCGGACGAGGATGCACCCGCCGCGCTCGCAGCGCTCGCCACAGCCCTCGAGGCGCCCCGCGAGGTGCCCACCATCCCGCCAGCCCGACCGGATCGACCCACGGGCGCACTCACCGCCGAGACCCTGGCGAACGCGCTCGGTGCGCTGCTTCCCGAGGGGGCGATCGTCGCGGACGAGGGCAACACCTCCGGGTTGTTCGCACAGGGGGCGACCGCTGGGTGCCCGCCGCACGACTGGCTGACCCTCACCGGCGGATCCATCGGCTACGGCCTTCCCGTCGCGACCGGCGCCGCGGTCGCGTGTCCTGACCGCAAGGTGGTGTGCCTCGAAGCGGACGGGTCGGCGATGTACACGGCGCAGTCGCTGTGGACGCAGGTCCGCGAGGGCCTCGACGTCACGACGATCGTGTTGAACAACGGCTCGTACGCCGTGTTGAACATGGAGCTCGCCCGCGTCGGCGCCGGCGAGGCCGGTCCCCGAGCCCGGGCGATGCTCGACATCCCCGGACTCGATTTCGTGTCCCTCGCGGCGTCGATGGGTGTGCCCGCCACGCGGGCAACGACCGCGGAGCAGCTGACGTCGCAGTTGGAGGTCGCGATCGCGACCGAGGGGCCGGCACTCGTCGAGGCGGTGCTGCCGAGCACCTTCTGATCGGTCGGAACGCCCGGTTCCCGCGTCGGAACCAGGCGACGGCGGGCCTATCCTCCACCGGATGCCCCCGATCGACCTCGACCACCGTCCCGGCCGGGCAGCGGGGTTGGCGGACGCACGGCGTGCGAGGGCGTCCAAGCGGATGCGGCGTCTCGGCACGGTCGTCGCCGTCCTGCTGCTCGCTGCAGTCGGATCGCTGCTCGTGCTGCGCTCCCTCGACGGCGCACGCACGGCGGAGGTGACCTCGACGACGGTGCACCCGACCACCCCACGGCCGACGCCGACACCCACGACAACGTCGACGACCACGACGCTGCCTCCGGTGCCGACCTCGGTGCCGGGAGTCACCGTCGGTCCCCTGGTCGGCGGTCCCGGCCCGATCCCGATGATCCACCGTGTCCCCACCACGGATCCGGTCGTGTTCATCACCATCGACGACGGCGTGACCGGCGATCCGGGCGCGCTGGACGTGATCCGCGACCAGCGGGTGCCCGTGACGATGTTCCTGAACGAGATGTACCTCCGCCACAACGTCGACTACTTCCGCCAGATCCAGGCGCTCGGCGGAGTGGTCGGCTCGCACACGACGAGCCACGCCAACCTGAAGGGCAAGGACCCCGCCTTCCAGCACGCCCAGATCTGCGACCTCGTCCCGGAGTTCCAGGACCGGTTCGGTGCAGTGCCGGACATGTTCCGACCGCCGTACGGGAACTACGACCCCGTGACCATCGCCGAGGCGGCGTCCTGCGGCGTCAAGTACGTGGTCCTCTGGTCGGCGACCGGCGACTCGGGCTCGATCGTGACCGCCGACGGCCCTCTCAGAGCCGGTGACATCATCCTGTTGCCCTTCAAGCCCGGACTCGGTCTGCGCCTCAGCCACATCCTCGACCAGACCAAGGCGGCGGGCCTGCGACCGGCCCCGCTCGCCGACTAACTGCGCTCCGCGCCTCCCGCGCCGCCGGCGGCACCCACGACCACGGTCCTCCCGCTGCCCGAGACCGGTGCCGCCGTCCCGCCTGCTGGATGAGGTGAGCGACACCCACCAGATGCTGGAGGCGGTGATCGCGGCGCTCCCCGGCGGCGAGGACCGGCCGCAGCAGCGGGCGATGGTCGACGCGGTGATGGCGGCGTTCGCGAGCGGCCAGCATCTCGCGGTCCAGGGACCCACCGGGGTCGGCAAGTCCCTCGGCTACCTGCTGCCCGCGATCGCCCGATCTGGCGACGGCCATCGCACCGTCGTCGTCACATCCTCCAAGGCGCTGCAGGATCAGCTCGGCGAGATCGACCTGCCGTTCCTCGCGTCGGTCCTCGGCGTGCCGTTCGACTACGCGGTGCTCAAGGGTCGATCCAACTACCTCTGCCAGGCCGCCCTCGCCGAGACGTCGATCCAGCTCGGCCGCAGCAGCGAGCAATCCACCCTCGATCTCGACGGACTCGACGACCCGACGCTCGAGGCGGGTCTCGCCCGCGAGATCGAGGCGCTCCTCGACTGGTCCGAGGTGACGACGACCGGCGAGCTCGCGGAGTTGGACCGCTCCCCCTCGGACACCGCGTGGGCAGCCGTGTCGGTCGGCCCCGGAGAGTGCGTCGGAGCCTCACGATGCAGCCATGCCCAGACGTGCTTCTCCGAACAGGCACGTCACCGTGCAGCTCATGCCGGCGTGGTCGTCGTGAACGCCCACCTGTACGCGGCTGATGTGCAGGCCGGTGGACAGCTCCTGGGCGCCCATGACCAGCTGGTGATCGACGAGGCCCACGAGTTCGAGGACGCGCTCGTCGGCGCGCTCGGGGTGTCGCTCACGGGGTGGCGACTCCGCAACCTGGTCCGCGTGCATGACCGCTGCGTCGCCGACGCCCCGACTGTCGGCATGGCACTCGGTCGGGCCGCCGACCTCGTCGACGACGCCCTCCGGGAGGCCTACCGTTCGACTCTCGACGAGCACGGTTCCGGCCGGCTCCGAGGCGATCTCCCCGAGGCGGTGATCGACGCGCTGAACGCAGCTGACCTGGCGGTCGACGCTGCGACGAGGAGCCTTCGTGAGGTCTCGAAGCGATCCGGCCTCGCGGAGCACAGCGCTGCGGCGCACCGCTTCGACCGCCCCATCCGCACCGCCGAGACGATCACGGAGGCACTGCACCTGCTGCGCACGGGTCTCCAACCGGGCCAGGTGCGCTGGATCGCCGAGAGCCGCAGCGGTCGCCACACGCTGCAGCTCACCCGCATCGACATCGGCGACACGCTGCGTGCGCTCGCATGGGAGCCCTCCGACGACGACGTCGCGCCCCCGACGGTCGTGCTGTGCTCCGCTACGCTCGATCCGGGGACGGCGGGCCGCCTCGGCCTCGACGCCCGCTACCTCGCGATCGACTCGCCGTTCGACTTCCGACACAACGGCCTGCTCTACGTCCCCCGCCTCCTCCGTCCGAACGCCGACGCGTGGCCCGATGCCGTCGTGGACGAGATCGTCCACCTCGTCGAACGCTGCAACGGTCGGACGCTCGCATTGTTCACGTCGCACCGCATGCTGCGTCGAAGCGCCGATGCTGTGAGGAGCCGTCTGCCTGACATGGTCGTGCTCGCGCAGGGTGATGCCCCCAACGCCGTCCTGCAACGCCGGTTCCTCGACGAGGAGCACTCCTCGCTGTTCGCGACGGCGAGCTTCTGGACGGGGATCTCATCACCGGGGACGACGTGTTCGGCGGTCGTCGTGGACAAGATCCCCTTCCCCGTCCCCACCGACCCCATCATCGAGGCACGATGCGACGCCGTCGGCCCGGACCGGGCGTTCTCCGAGGTGTCGGTCCCGGCCGCTGCCATGCAGCTCGCACAGGGCGTCGGGCGGCTGATCCGCACCACGACCGATCGTGGCGTGGTCGCCGTGTTGGACCCGCGCCTCGCCGAGGCCCGCTATCGGGCCAGGATCCTCGACCGGCTGCCCCGCATGAAGCGCTCCCGGGACCGTGACGAGCTCGACGCCTTCATCGCGTCGCTCGACCTCGACTGACGCCCGTCCCACATCCCGCGAACTCGGGTCGGATCACGCCCGCATCACGTACCAGACGGCCCGGGTTCCGCAGGTTCCGGAGGCTCCGAGCGTTCCAGGAGCCAGTCACCGGGGTCCGGGAACGACAGCATCCTCCGGTACGCGGTCGTGTGGTCGGTCCAGTTGTTCGTGATGCGTCCCTCCGCGGTCTTGTACCAGGAGTGGCATCCCTGCGCCCACACCGTTCGTGATGCCGCCTCCTGGACCTCCTCGTCGAAGCGACTGGCCGCCGACGAGGTCACCTCGACGGCGCGCAGCCGGAGCAGAGCCTTCTCCTCGATGAGACGCAGCGTGTAGCCGACCTGCTGCTCGATCATGAACAGGATCGAGTTGTGCCCGAGGTTGGTGTTCGGCCCGTAGAGCAGGAACAGGTTCGGGAAGCCGGGAACTGCCAGTCCGAGGAACGCCCGGGCACCGTCGGCCCACACCTCGTTGAGATCCAGCCCACCGCGCCCGGTGATCTTGAGCGGCGACAGGAACTCGGTGGTTCGGAACCCCGTCCCGAACACGAGCGTGTCGACCGGATGACGGTCACCGTCGACGGTGACCACGGCCCCGTCTTCGATGTGGCCGATGCCAGCGGTCACGACGTCGACGTCGGGACGCAGCAACGTCGGATACCAGTTGTCGGAGATGAGGCTCCGCTTGCAACCGATCGGATAGTCCGGCACGAGTGCGTCCTCCGGCAGACGCGGTGACACCATCGGCGCGAGCTGCCGGCGGAACTGCTGCTGCATCCAGCGGCCGA
>CAYSCB010000027.1:0-16416 GCA_964429335.1 uncultured Aquihabitans sp. | reverse complement strand
GCTCGGCTTCACGACGTGCGACCACCTGGTAGTCGAGGAAGCTCTGGCCGACCTCGCCGAGGACGGTGGCGAGTCGCTCGATGTCGTCTGCTCCACCTGCTTCACCGAGCACCGGGGCGAGGTCAGCTGCAAGCGTCGGCGCCTGGTGCGCCAGGGTCCGGGCGACCGATGTGGCCTGCCGGTCGAGGAACAGCTCCGGCAGCACCTTGTTCAACACGAGTGCGCCGACGTGGTAGCCACGCTCGGTGAGCAGCTTCAGGAAGAACTCCGCTTCACGGGCCGGTGCCACCTCGAGCGTCGACACGACGAGGAAGGTCGTCTGAGGACCACCCAACAGGGCCGTCACCGCCTTGGCCCGCTCGACGAAGCCGTCGTACATCGTCTGGAACAACATGAAGAACTCGGCGATGTCCTCGAGGAACTGCGTACCGAGGATGCGATCCGCGATCGAGTAGAAGGGCTTGGAGGCGAAGCCGACCAACCGTGACCGGTACGGCGTGATCAGCAGGCGCAGCAGCCGGGACGAGAAGAAGTCCGCCATCCGATCCGGCGCATCGAGGAAGTCCACCGCGTTGCGGGTCGGCGGCGTGTCCACGACGATGAGGTCGTAGCGACCGGAGGAGTGGATCTCGAAGAGCCGTTCCATCGCCACGTAGTCGTGGCTCTGGACGAACTTGCCGGTGATGTTCTGATACAGCGGGTTCGCCAGGATCGCGTCACGGGTCCCAGCGTCGGGCGCGTGGAGTCGCACGAGGTCATCCCAGCTCTGCTTCGTGTCGAGCATCGCCGCCCACAGCTCGCCCTCGGGACGCACGCCCGCCTCGGCGAAGGCCTCGTCGGGCACGCGGGTCTCGACGTTGCCGAAGCGCTCCAGACCCAGCGCGTTGGCGAGCCGCTTGGCCGGATCGATCGTCAGCACCAGGACCTTCCCGCCCAGGTTCGTCACCGCTGTCGCGGCGACCGCTGCAGCGGTCGTCGTCTTGCCGACGCCGCCCGAGCCCGTCGAGACCACGATCTCCTTCGCCGAGCAGAGCTGCTCGATCGAGCTGAGCTCATCACGTGCTGTCGCCGTCACCACCTCACCACCTCACCACCTCACCGCTCACAGCTCACAGCTCAGAACCCGAGCTCGTCGCCGAACGCCTCGGCGATCCGGGAGGTCGCCCGCACCCCGTGGGAGCGGTGGAACAGGAACGGCAGGTACATCACCGGCAAGCCGGCAGGAAGGCCCTGGCGCAACCGCTCGAGGTGGGGGACGCGGCTGCGACGCAGGCTGACCGCGAGCTCGGCGCCGTCGAGCACCGGCTCCACGCCGCCACCGACCGCGGCCTCCAGCGCTGCTATGCCGTCGGGCTTGCGGAGGCGTTCGAAGGTCTCCTCCTCCGAGCGTCCGAACAGCTCCGGCAGGACCCGGTTCACGACCACCGAGGCGACATCGATCTGCGTCTCGCCGCGGAGCCGGTCGATCAGTTCGAGCGTCTCGGTCACCGGCATCTCCTCGGGGACGGTCACGACGACCACACCCGTGGTGTCGGCGTCGGTGAGGATGTCGATCATCCAGTCGGTCTGGGAGCGCACGATGCCCACCTTGACGAGGTCGTTGATGGCGACCGGCGCAGCGAGCTGGCCGACCACGTGACCGGTCGCCGAGGCGTCCACCACCACCAGGTCGTAGGTGCGCTCACGCACCTCCCAGGTGAACTTGCCGACCGTGAGCAGCTCGTTGACCCCGGGCGCAGCGTTCGCCACGAAGTCGAACGTGCGGGCGAGCGGACCCATCTTCGCGAGCAGCGGCACCTTCAGGTTGAGCCGCAGGTACTCCTTCAGCGACTCCTCGGTGTCCATCGACATGGCGTACAGGCCCTTGCGGACCTCGGTCGGCTGGAACCGCAGCGGCCCGACGCCGAGGAAGTCAGCCAGGTTCCCCTTGGAATCGACCTCGCAGACGAGTGTCCGCTTGCCCCGCGAGGCGGCGAGCATCCCGATCGCGGAAGCGACCGACGTCTTGCCCACGCCACCCTTGCCGGTGACGAACAGCAGCTTGCGGTCGAGCAGCCCGATGGTCCTGGGTGACATGATCGATGGTGTCGCCTTCGGTGACCCCGCGTCCGGCGGATGCGGGTGGATGTCAGGTCGAGAAGCCGAAGCTGCGGCCCTCGCCGGCGGATCCGATCTCGATGTACGCGATCTTCGCCGAGGGAACGCCGACCTCGTTGCCCTTGCGGTCGGTCAACCACAACACGAGCGACTCGTCGGCGAGGATGCGCTCGACCTGTTCTCGCAGCGCATCGCGGTCGACGTCGTCATCGAGCTGCAGGTCGATCTCCCGGGGGGAGTAGGTCACGCCGATGCGCACGTCCACGTGTCGGTCTCTCCTGGTCGAGTGTCAGGTCTGGTCGGGTGCCAGGTCGCAGCGCAGCCTACCGATCCGGACCCGACCTCGTGGAGGGGTCGGGCGATGGAGGCTCCGATTGTCGGGCTCAGACCAGCCCGCTGCCGTGCTCGCGCGTCGTCCGGCAGTCGAGACAGGTGGCGGACGCCGGCACGGCTTCCAGCCGCTCGACCGGGATCGGCTTCCCGCAATCGACGCAACGGCCGTAGGTCCCGGCGTCCAGACGGGCGAGCGCCTCGTCGATCTCCTCGATCGCTCGCTCGGTCAGCGCGTCGACCCGAGCGGTGACGTCCTTCTGCTCGGCGACGACCAGGTGCTCGGTCTCGCCCGAGCCGTCCGACACGTCCGAGCGGGTCCGGAAGACCTCGTCATCGAGGTCGGGCGCCGAGGCGAGCAGTTCGCCACGCTGTGCCTCGAGCGCGGCGCGCACGGCCACCAGGTCGAGCGCGGCGCTGCCGTCGCTGTCGGTCGGTTCAGGCTCGACGCTCACGACGGGGACCTCCGTCATCGGGACGCGCCGAGATCGCGGCGCACATCTGTGGACAACGGATCCTATCTCCAGACGGGCGGATTCAGCGGGGAACGGGCCCCGGCACGGGGTGCACGCCGACGAGGACGTCGTCGACGAAGGCCGCCACCTTCGCGGACCAGAGGTAGCCCACGTGGTTCCCGGGGAACCAGCTGATCATCGGGCGGCCCCAGTGCTCCCACAGGGCGTGTGCCTGGGTCGGCACCGCCATCCGGTCACCGAGGCCGGCGTAGATGAACCGGCGATCCGTGGCCGCGACCGGCTCCATCGCGAGCGGCGAGACGACGCTGTGGACGACCTCGGCGTTCCCGTCCAGGATCCGGTGCTCGACGGCGCGGCGACGGATGTGCGCCGGAGACTGGTGACCGAACAGACCGGCGAGGTCGCTCACGGGGATCCCGGCGATCACGGCGTCGAGGTCGTCGACGAAGCAGCTCGTCAACGCGGTCACGTACCCGCCAAGGGAGACGCCGTACATCGCGAGCGCCACGGGATCACGCCGACGCACCAAGCTGATCAGGCGACGGATGTCCCACACGGACTGGGCGAGCGCGTGCACGGTGTTCATCATGTCGATGCCGAGGAACTCCTCACCACCGAACTTCGAGGGGCGGCGATGGCCGTGCACCGGCAGGGTGATCGCGGCGACGTTCCAGCCGAGATCGTGGAACAGGTGCGGGGCACGGAAGGTGATGAGGTCAGCGAACGTCGCGCCGGTGCCGAAGCCGTGGACCGCGATCACCCACGGTCGAGGTGCCCCCGGGTGCTCCATGATCCACGCGGATGCCGTCCGGTTCGCCTCGAAGGACTGCCAGCGCTGCGAGCCCGGCTCCTCGGTCCGTGGCTCGAAGCCACTGACCCACCGGAGCCGGTCGTAGCGCTCGCCGAGCGCCCAGCCGCGCGTACGTGCTGCGTCAGCAAGCTCCGGCGGGTCCTGGTGGTAGCTGCGCGGGTCATCCACCCATCCGCGTTCGGTGAACAGGCCCCGGGCGTCGACCAGTTCCGCCGCCACCCGCTCGTAGTCCGCGCGTCGCGGTGCTCGGCCGGGCCCCTGGAGCAGGGCGATGATCGCCTCGTCCATCGCCACCTGGGCGAGCAGGGACCCCGAGACACGGGCCTGCGGCGCACCGGGGATCCTGTCGGCCTCGTTGAACAGAGCGTCGAGGGCCCACCGGGTCGTGCGTGGCAGCGTCGTCGTGAGCCGAGCCAGGGGGTAGCGAGCCAGTTGCTTCTCGAAGCGTCCCAGCACGGTGATCGACGCCAACGGCTCGGGTGGGACCTCGGGCAGCTCCAGCCCCTCGGCCGGGACCTCCGTCGCCGTCACCTGTCGCTCTCCCCGCCCGGGTCGCTCTCCCCGCTCACGTCGCTGCGATCCGACTCCGCGCTGGCGTCCACGGGCGTCAGCGGGGTCCGGGACTTCACCTTCGCCTTCTTCGGGCGCTTGCGCTTCGGAGCCGGGTCCTCCCGGCGGGCGGCCTCGTCGACCGCGGCGAGGCGCAGCACCTCGATCCCCTCGACGATCCCGTCGGCGAGATCCTCCACGTGCGGGGCGATGTCGGGGCACGCGAGCACCCCGATGTCCATGTCGCCCATGTTCGACAGGACCGAGATGTTGAGGCCGGCCCCCTCGATCAGGGGTCCGAACGGATAGACCGCCTCCAGTCGGGCACCGGACACGTACAGCGGGATCGGCGGACCGGGGACGTTGGAGATGATCACGTTCTGGATCGGGGACAACCGCTCGGCCAGTCCGGCGCGGCTGTACAGACGGCTCGCCAGGTTGAAGATCGCCGGCGGCGTGAGCTCCGTGACGTCACCGATCATGTCCGCACCGATCGCCCCGTGCGCTGCCTTGGCGTCGCGCATCTCGAGGTGCACCGATCGCAGCTGGTCGAGCGGATCCTCGAGGTCGGTGGGCAACCGGACGAACATGTTCGACACCTGGTTGACAGCGCCCTGCTCCGCCGTGCGGCCGTGCACCGACACCGGAACGCTCGCGAGCAACGGTCGATCCGGGACACGGCCGTAGGTCGCCATGTAGTTGCGCAACGCCCGAGAACAGGCGGCCAGGAACACGTCGTTGACCGTCGTTCCGAACGTCGACTTGATGAACTTGCAGTCCTCCAGGGGTGCGGTCGCGAACGCCACCGATCGCCGGGCGGTGATGGACTGGTTGAAGAAGGTCCGGGGCGCGTCGAACGGCCGCGCCATCGTCGGGCCGTCGTCCTCACCGACGACGGTCTGCCCCAGACGGCCCACCGCGACCGCCGCCCGGCCGAACGACCTGAACACCCGCAGCGGATCCCTGACACGTGACACGACGGCATCCGCCGCGAGCCTCGGCGACGACGGGAGCCGCCCGGGCCGGAACGGCACCTCGGGCTCGTCCCGCACCACTGCCTCCGGGGAGGCGTCGACGAGCTGCGCCATCAGGTCGGTACCGGTGACCCCGTCGACGGCGACGTGGTGCATCTTGGTGACCAAGGCGATCCGCCCGTCCTCGACGCCCTCGACCACGACCATGTCCCACAGCGGACGCGAATGGTCGAGCGGTCGTTGCATGTAGTTGCCGACGAAGGTGGCGAGGTCCGCCATCCGGCCCGGCCGACGCAGCCGGTGGCGGTGCAGGTGGTGCTCGAGGTCGAAGTCCGGGTCATCGACCCACACGGGATGGTCGATCCCGAGCGGGACCCGCATCAGCCGCCGGCGGAATCCGGGGATGAGGTGGAGGCGATCCACGATGTGGTCCCGGAACGTCGCGAAGCGGTACCCGTCGGGCATCGTCGACGGGTCCAGGACCATCACCCCGGTCACGTGCATGTGCACGACCCGGTTCTCCATGTAGAGGAACGACGCGTCGGCCCCCTTCAACCGTTCCATGCCCACCATTCTCGCAGACGGTCGGGTTCCCGGTGTGCGAGATGGCACACGCGCCCCTCGAACAACCCGTACCGGGCATGTCTCACGTCGAATACCGACACGAGACGTGCCGAGAACAGGTTGGGGTCAGACGATCTTGAGCGCCGGGTTGAACCGTCGGGTCGGGGCGAGCTCGACGTCGATCCGCTCGGCGATCGATGCGAACGCCTGTGCCGCGTCGGAGTCGGGATCGGTGACCGTGATCGGTGCACCCGAGTCGCCGCCCTCACGCAACGCGGGCACGAGCGGGATCTGGCCGAGCAGCGGGACCCCGACCTTGTCGGCGAGCTCCTGGCCGCCACCGGAGCCGAAGATCTCGTAGCGCACCCCGTCGTCGCCGGTGAACCACGACATGTTCTCGATCACCCCCTTGAGGTCGAGACGGACCTTGTTGGCCATGAACGCAGCGCGCTGCGCCACCGTCTGCGCCGCGGCCTGCGGCGTGGTCACGACGTAGAGCTCGGCTCGGGGAACGTACTGGGCGAGGGAGATCGACACGTCACCGGTGCCGGGCGGCAGGTCGACGACGAGGAAGTCGGGCTCGTCCCAGTACACGTCGGTCAGGAACTGCTCGAGGGCCTTGTGCAGCATCGGACCCCGCCAGATGACCGGTTGGTCCTCGTCGACGAAGAACCCCATGGAGATGAGCCGGACGCCGTGGGACTCCGGCGGCACGATCATCTGGTCGATCAGCGTCGGCGGGCGTTCCACGCCGAGCATCCGTGGGATCGAGAAGCCCCAGACGTCCGCGTCCACCACGGCGACGGACCTGCCACGCTGGGCGAGCGCGATCGAGAGGTTCGTGGTCACCGAGGACTTGCCGACGCCGCCCTTGCCGGAGGCGATCAGCAGCACCCGGGTCTTCGACGAGGGGTCCGCGAACGGGATGGTCCGGCCCTCTGAATGGCCCTGCGTCGGCTGGGAGCCGGCCGTCGCGGACGGATCGCCGTGCAGGCGCTTGCGCAACGCTGCGCGCTCCTCGTCGGTCATCGAGGTGAACTCGAGGGTGACGCCGTCGACGCCGTCGAGCGCCGTGACCGCGTCCATCACGCGTCGCTCGATCTCGTTGCGCAACGGGTAGCCCGGCGTGGTGAGCGCCACGGTCAGCGTGACCGTCCCGCCGTCCACCGTGATGTCACGGACCATGTCGAGGTCGACGACGGAGCGGCGCAGCTCCGGATCCTGGACGGGTCGCAGCGCGTCGATGACGACATCAGAGGTCACAGCCATGTACCGAGCTTCCCCTCACGGCGCCGCGAACGGCAAGCCACGCGGCCCGCTGGCGGCCGGGGCACCGACGGGTCGCCGGGTACGCTGCGGACCGTGGCAGCCCTGAGCCCCACCGAGTTCGCCTCGGCCGTCACCGCGATCACCTCGGCGTTCGGCGACCCGACACGACGGGAGATCTACCTGTTCGTCCACGAGAGCTCGACCGGCGCGAACGGCTCCGACGGCGTCACCGCGTCGGAGGTCGGAGAGCGCTTCGCGCTGCACGCCAACGTCGCCCGTCACCACCTCGACAAGCTCACCGCCGGCGGGTACCTCGAGATCACCACGGCCCGCGCGACCGGCGGTGCGGGACGACCATCCAAGCGCTACCGCACCGCGCCGCAACACCGGACGGCATCCGATGAGCTGTTCCTCGACGTCCCGGTGCGCCACGACGACGTGCTGATCGAGCTCCTCGGCCGCGCGCTCGCGGAGCTCGGACCCGAGCGTGCGACCGAACTGGCCGAGGAGGTGGGCGAGCAGTACGGCAGGGCGACGGCGACCGCGATGGGCTCCGCGAGCACCCGGTCGTTCCGCACAGCGCTGCACGCCGTTGCGGATGCGCTCTCGGCACACGGCTTCGCCGCCCACGCAGCGAACGAGGGCAACGCACTCCGGATCGTCACCGAGCACTGCCCGTTCGGCGACGCGGCCGTGGAGCACCCGGTGATCTGCGCCGTCGATCGCGGCATGGTCAAGGGGATGCTCGACACGCTCTACGGGGCGACCGACGTCGAGCTGATGTCCTCGGTCCCCGACGGCGACGACCACTGCGTCACCGGCTTCGACGACTGACCCGACCGGTACCGACGATGACGACGGAACGCTCCTACCTCGACCACGCCTCGACATCACCGATCCGCACCGCAGCGGCCGACGCGGTCCGCGCTGCCATGGAGGAGCCCTTCGGGGATCCCGGACGGATACATCGCGAAGGCATGGCCGCGCGTGTCGCCGTCGAGCAGGCACGCGAAGAGCTCGCGACAGCGCTCGGAGCGCGTTCACGCGAGGTCGTGTTCACCTCGGGAGCGACGGAGTCGATCGCTGCGGCCTCCTACGGCGCCCGCGCCCGAGGCGAGGCGCGCGGCACCGGCACGCACGTCGGGTTGTGCGCCGTCGAGCACTCGGCGGTGCGCGAGTGGGCGGCACGGGGACCCTCCACGGTCGTCGGCGTCGACGGCACCGGCCGCGTCGACGTGGATGCGCTGCTGGATGCGATCCGCGACGACACCGCGCTGGTGCACCTCCAGTGGGGCAACCACGAGGTCGCCACCCTCCAACCGGTCACCGAGGTCGTGGCGGCCTGCCGCGAGCGCGGCGTGCTCGTCCACGTCGACGCGGCGCAGGCGGTCGGGCAGGTGCCGGTCGACTTCTCCGCCCTCGGCGCGGATCTCATGTCGGTGTCCGGGCACAAGTTCGGCGCCCCGACCGGCACCGGCGCCCTGCTGGTCCGGCGCGGTGTGCGGGTGCCGCCGCTGCTCGTCGGCGGGGACCAGGAACGTGCGCGCCGCGCCGGCACCGAGAACGTGCTCGGGGTCATCGGCCTCGCAGCGGCCGCCACCGACGCGTGCGGGACACTCGACGTCTCCGAGGCCCACAGCCGCTCCCTGACCGGCCGGGTGCGTGAGTGGGCGGGAGCCGAGGCGGGGATCGAGCTCGTCGGGGCGACGGCGTCGGCGTCGCTCCCGCACCTGGTGTGTGTGACCTTCGAGGGCGTCGAACCGCAACCGGTGCTGCTGGGCCTCGACCGGGCGGGGGTTGCGGTGCACTCAGGGTCGTCGTGCTCGTCGGAGGCGCTGGAGCCGTCGCCGGTGCTCGAGGCGATGGGCGTCGACGCGCACCGGTCCCTGCGGGTCTCGGTTGGGTGGTCGAGCACCCACGCCGACATCGGTGCCCTGCTCGACGCGCTCCCTCGCGTGCTCGCCGATCTCCGGTCCCTGCGGAGCTGATCGGTGGCCCGGATCCCGACGGTGGTCTTCGACCTCGACGGGGTCATCCGCCAGTGGAACGACGATGAGCTCGACGAGGTCGAGGCGTCCTACGGGCTGGAGCCGCGGACGATCCTCACCGTCGCGTTCTCTGCGGAGCTCGGCCACGCCGCGGTGACGGGCCGGCTCACCCATCCGCAGTGGATGGCGGCGATCCGGGCGCGGGTCATCGCCGAGCACGGTGCTGACGTCATCGGCGCACTCGACGAATGGGAGCTCAACGTCGGCCGCGTCGACGTCGACATGCTCGCAGTCGTCCGTGCCGCCCGTCGCCGCACGAAGGTGGCGTTGCTGTCCAACGGGACGACCCGACTGCGACGGGACCTGCACGTGCTGGACCTGCACGACGAGCTGGACGAGATCTTCAACACCGCCGAGATCGGCGTCGCGAAGCCCGACCCGGAGGTGTTCCGGATCGTCTGCGGCGACCTCGACGTCGCTCCTGTCGACACGTTGTTCATCGACGACCTGGCGGCGAACGTCGAAGGAGCGCGCGTCGCCGGGCTCCGAGCGCACCGACACACCGACCTGAGCAGCACCCGTGCCTTCCTCGTCGAACACGGCGTGCTGGACTTGGAACCATGACGCTGTACCTGGTCCGCCACGGCTCCGCGGGCATCCGCGACGATTCGGATCCCGACGACGACGGCCGCCCGCTGGATGAGACCGGACACCTGCAGGCCGAGCGACTCGCGGAGTGGCTCGGCCTCGAGGCGCCACGGACGGTGTTGTCGAGTCCGTTCCTGCGCTGCCGTCAGACGGTGGAACCGCTCGCGAAGGCGGTGGACGTCGACGTCGTCGTCGATGACCGGCTCGCCGAGGGGTCACCGATCGATGCGGTGTGGGCACTGATCGCCTCGATCGCCGCTGCACCGGAGGGCGACAGCGCTGTGCTGTGCAGCCACGGCGACGTCATCCCTGACGTCGTCAGCCGTGCGCAGCGTCGCGGGATGCTCGTGCCGGGCAAGCTCGGCTGCGCGAAGGGATCCGTCTGGAGCCTCCAGCACTGGGACGGCGAGACGTTCGCCAGTGGCCTCTACACCCCGATCAGGGTCTGATCTCCGTTCCGGCGAGCAGCGCGCTCAACGCTCCTCGATCCCCCACGGCGAGTCGTACTCACCCGACAGGAGGTCGAGGAACGGCCGGGGTGGCATCGCCTCGGGACCGACGACCCCGGTCGCCGACCACGCCCCGGACTCGATCAGCTCGCAGGCGATCACCGGTGCGACAGCGGTCTGCCACACGACCGCCTGCGCACCGTCACGACCCATCGACTCGGCGTTGTCGACCACGTGGTAGAGGTACACCTCACGCGGACCGGTATCGCTGCCGTCGGCGCCGCGTCCTGTCCCCGTCACCCACGTCCCGGCACAGGTCCGACCCTCGATGCGGTCGCCCAGGGTCGCCGGATCGGGCAGACATGCCGCGACGACGTCACGCGGCGACACGCGCTGACCTCTGACCGTCACCGGGTCGGTGCCGTCGAGGCCCAGCTTGTGCAACGTCTGCAGCACCCCGATGAACTCGTCACCGAGTCCGTACTTGAACGTCACGCGGTTGCAGTCCACCCAACGCGGCACGAGCAGGACCTCCTCGTGCTCCACGTTGACGCATTCGACGTCGCCGATACCCTCCGGGAACCGGAACACCTCCGGCTCGGAGAACGGCTCGGTGGTGAACCATCCGGCGTCGCGCTCCCAGATGACAGGTGGGTTGAGGCACTCCTCGATCGTCGTCCAGATCGAGAACGTCGGCGCGAAGTCGTAGCCGCGCACCACCATGTCCGCCCCGTCGCGCACACCGATCTCGTCGATCGTCGTGAACAGCTCGTCCGCGGCGTATCGAGCGAACACATCCGCGATCCCCGGTTCCACGCCCATGCCGCACAGGGCGAGCAGCCCACGGTCGGCCCACGCGTCGGCCTTGGCGAACTGGCGGTCCCCGAGCTTCACGCCGGTCAGCTCGTTCGGACGTCCCGGATGGGGCTCCGACAGCGACATGGCCATGTCGATGTAGTTGGCGCCGGCATCGAAGGCGCCGTCGAAGATCGACATCACGAACCGGGGGTCCGCGGCGTTCATCACGAGCTGAGCGTCCGCCGCTCGCGCCGCTGCGGTCACGGCTGCTGTGTCCGACGCATCGAGGACGGTCGCGGTGAACCGGTCGTCGCGGCCCGCCGCACGTAGCGCGCGCGTCTCGTCGATGTCGGCGACGACGATCGATTCGACGAACTCGCGACGGGACGCGATCGCGCAGAACGCGTCCCCCACACCACCGGCACCGACGAGGAGGATCCGCATGGTCGCCGAGGCTATCCAGCGCGGGTTCCCGCGGAGCGGTCATCCGCCGCCGGGATTGGGAACCGTAGGAGCACCGGGCACGGTCGACGTCGAGGACCGGGCCCCGGAGCCGGGCGTCGTGGTCGACGACGGACCGGCGAGCGTCCTGCGTCGGGCATCGAGCGCCCCACGCATCTGCTCGGGTGGCCCGATCAGGAACGACGCTGTCGGTCGCGGCAACGACCCGAGCCGCGTGAGCAGCGCCTCCGCGTCGTCGAGACGGTCCTCGCTCAGCGCGATCGACGCCTGCAGCTGGAGGGCGTTGGCGTTCTGCGGATCGATCTCGAGGATGCGGTTCGTCATCGCGAGTGCACCGGCGGCGTCGGTGCGTTCCGGACCGAGCAGCGTCAGGGCCTTCGCGAGGAGGGCGTCGGTCGAGGTGGGTTCGGCGACCAGCACCGTGTCGAGACAGGCTCCGAGGCGGTCGAGGAAGGGCTGGTCGATCCTCGCCTCCGCAGCGCTGCCCGACGCCGCCTTCTGCCAGCAGTCGAGGACCGGCGTCTCGACGAGCCCGAAGAAGATCGTGCGCTCGAGGCCCTGCTGACCCAGCACCTGCACCGCGACCTGCGGCGGATCGTTGCGGTAGAAGCGGTCGAGCTCGGCTGCCGCGGCGAGGAAGCTCTCACGCGCGGTGGTCGAATCCCCTGCCTTGGCAGCGCTCGTCGCCGCCCTCGTCAGCGCGATCGCCCGGAACACCCGGACATCGGGGTAGTCCGGATCCAACTCCACCACACGAGCGAGGTTCTTCGCCCCGCGTTCGACCTGGCCGTCGCGGATGTACGCCCATCCCTGGTAGGTCAGGGCTTCGAGGTTGTCCGGCGAGGTCTTCAGGATCGGTTCGTAGCAGGTGATGCCCTCGGCCGGCTTCTGCAGCGACAGCATCTGGCACGAGGCGAGCTGCTCGCGGAGGCTGTCGCCGTTGCCGGTGATGGTCCCGGCACCACGCTGGCCGGAGGACCGTGCGAGCAGCACGCCGGCAGCGACGGCGAAGACCAGCACGCCGCCGACGACGAGCGCCGTCCGCCGCCAGCTCCGCTCCGGTCGGCTGCGTTCGACGAGGTCGTGGTGCTCCTCGATCGCCCGGATGACGTCGGCTGCGCGGACCGTGTAGTCGTCCTTCAGCTCCTCGTAGTCGTGTTCGTCGAGGTCCCCGGCGGCATGCTCGGCGTCGATGTCCTGGAGGGACCGCAGCAGGTGGTCCCGCTCCTCTTCGAGCCGGGCGAGCCGGTCGGGGTCGAGCCGCCCGGGCGTCGCCCGGACCGCGTTGCTCACGTCGACCCGTCCGGACCGCCGCGGTCGTCGAGCGCAGCGAGGGCGTCAGCGACCAGCGCCGCGTCGTCCGGCGAGGCGCCACGATCGCCACGATCGCCGCGCCATCGACGGAACGTCGCTGCGAGCAGGAGGAGCGCTCCGGCGACCGCGACCACCGGGATCACCCAGACGAGCCCGCCGAGCCCGCTCGACGGTGGGGTGAGCAGGACCTCCTGACCGTATCGCTGGACGAAGAAGTTCAGGATCTCGTCGTCGGTGGCACCCCGCTCCATCTGGTCGCGGATCTCCTGGCGGAACTGCACCGCGAGCGGCGCCTGCGACGCTGCGACCGACTCACCCACGCACTGGAGGCACTTCAGCCGACCCGAGATGGCGAACAGGCGCTCGTCGGACACCCCCGCCTTCGGGGTCGTCCGGGCGCCGAAGGCGACCGCGAGGACCACGACGAGCGCCATGAGCGCCCACCACCACCACTGCTGACGTCTCGGGTGCGCGGCGACGCTCACGAGCCGGTCCCGCTGCTCGCGTCGGCACCTGCGGCCGCGGCGATCCGCCGCTCGACCTGTGCCGCTGTGATCCCGCCGGCGAACTTCTCGACGACGGTTCCCTCTGGAGAGATCAGGTACGACTCGGGGAGCTTGATGAGTCCGTAGTCGATCGACGCTGCATCCGTCCCGGACACGAGCACCGGCCAGTCGCCCCCCTGCTCGGCGAAGAACTTCGTGACGTTCTCGGCGGTGTCACCCGCCGCGATGCTCACGATCTGGAGGCGACCTCCGGTGTCGTTCGCGAGGCGGACCAGATGCGGTTGCTCCTGGACGCACGGCGGGCACCACGTGGCGAAGAAGTTGACCAGCACCCACTGCCCGCGGTGCTGGTCCAGGTCGAAGGAGCCACCGTCGACCGTCGTGCCGCTGAGCGCGGGTGCGAGCTTCCCGATCAACGGGCTCTTCGACGACGTCGAGGGATCCGCGTCGCGATCGGCTGTCGCGAAGACGACGACGAGCGCGGCGACCGCGACGCCGACGATGCCGGCGACCAGCGCGGAGCGGTTCCTCACACCGGCACCCGTTCATCGTCGAGCTCGTCGTCGCGATCGTCGTCGGGTGCGACTGCGACGGGCGTCGGAACCGGAGCGGACGTCGGAGCCAGCGGATCGCGTCGACGGCCCGGGTAGAGGGCGAGCAACGTGCCGAGCACCATCACGAGCCCACCGACCCACAGCCAGCCCACCAGCGGCTGCACGATCACCCGGAGGCCGATGCCGCCGCCCTTCGAGTCCGGCGCCTTGGTGAGCGCCAGGTACACGTCCTCGCGGAGTCCGACACGTACCGACGGCGTCCCGATCGTCTGGCCGTCCGCCCGGTACTTGTTGAGCCGCGGTTCGAACGTCCTGTCCCCGTCGACGCGCACGCGTGCGATCAGCTCCACGCGGTTGTCGAGCTCGACTGTCCGCGAGCCGAGGTACTCGACGGTGTGGCCGGCGACGTGGGCGACCTCGTTCTCCTTCAGGGTGAACTCGGCGTGACGGACGTAGCTGGCCGACGCCGCGAACGCGACGCCGATCAGGATGGCCCCGAGGTGCACGACCATGCCCCCGTTCGCGCGGCCGACGAAGCCGCGGAGTCCCTGCCGACGGGTAGCCAGAGCGAGCTGACGAACCGCTGATCCGGCGGCGAAGGCGCCCAGTCCGAACGCGACGAGCGCCGCCCACCCCCGGGCCCCGAGCGCGACGGCCACCACGACGGCACCGACGCCGGCCCACGACGGCCACCACAGCCGCTCCCGCAGGAGCGACGTGCCGGCCTTGCGCCACGGCAGCACCGGCGCGACGCCCATCAGGAACAACAGGACCAGCCCGATCGGCATCGTCATCCGGTTGAAGTACGGGACGCCGACCGACAGCCGGTCGCCGTTGAGCGCCTCGACGATCAACGGGAACGTGGTACCGAGCAGAACGATGAACGCGAACGCGGAGAACACCACGTTGTTCGCGAGGAACGCGCCCTCACGCGACAACGGCGAGTCGATGCGGCCCGGCGAGCGCAGTCGGTCGCCGCGCCAGCCGATCAGCCCGATCGACACCGCGACGACGAGGCCGAAGAACCCGAGCAGCAGCGGACCGACGGTTCCGCTCGAGAAGGCGTGCACGGACTCGACCACCCCGGAGCGCGTGAGGAACGTGCCGAGGATCGTCAACGAGAACGTGGCGCAGAGCAGCGACAGGTTCCACACGCGCAGCATCCCGCGCCGCTCCTGGACCATCACCGAGTGGATGTACGCGGTGCCGGTCAACCACGGCAGGAACGAGGCGTTCTCGACAGGATCCCACTTCCAGTACCCACCCCATCCGAGCACCTCGTAGCTCCACCACGCACCGAGCACGATGCCCGCGGTGAGGAACATCCAGGCGAACAACGTCCAGCGACGGGTCTCGACGAGCCACCCCTCACCCACCCGCCCGGTCACGAGCGCGGCGATCGCGAAGGCGAACGGCACCGTGAACCCGACGTATCCCAGGTAGAGCATCGGCGGGTGGAACGCCATCAGGATGTGGTTCTGGAGCAGCGGGTTCGGTCCGGGTCCGTCGTAGCCGGGTGGCGGGATCACGCCGTGGAACGGGTTCGCGGCGGTCAACATCAGGCCGAAGAAGAACGCTGCGACCACGAACATCACCAGCATCGCCCACGCGACGAGCGGGTCCGACGACCGCTTCCGGAACTTGTGGGCGACCGCGACCGTGTAGCCGGCGAGGATGACGCCCCACAGCAGGATCGACCCCTCGAGCGCCGACCACATCGCCGCGATGTTGAACAGCGGCGGCGTCCGCGACGAGCCGTGGTCGAACACGTACTGGACGCTGAAGTCGCGTGTGATCAGCGCTCGCTCCATGGCCGCGACGGCGAGCACCGCGCCGACGAGGACGATCACGGCATACGAGCGCCCCATGCGCAGCAGCGCAGGTCGCCGTGTGCGCAGGCCGAGCGCGAGCACGCCGACGCCGAGGATCGCCCCGCCGAAGCCGACGATGATCCCTGCGAGTCCGAGTGCCCGGTTCACCCCGAGGCACCCCCGAGCGCGGGTCCGGCGACGGTGGTCGTGGTCGCGTCCCGTTCGGCGTCGCGGACCCGGTCGTGGTTCTTCTCGTCGTAGGACGAGTCGTGGCGCACCAGGATCGTGTCGCTGTGGAACGTGGCACCGTCGAGGGTGCCTTCCAGCACGACCGGGATCTTCGGACCGAAGAGCTCCGGCGGGTCACCGACGTGGGAGACGGGGATCTCCTTGCCGTCGAAGCGCAGGACGAACTCGACACCGTCGGTGGTCTTGTGCACCGAGCCGTCGACCACGTTGCCCTGCACCCGGATGCGCTCGCCCTGCAGCGACTGCTCCTTCGCGACGACCTCGTCGACGTTGTAGAAGAACGTGGACGCGTCGCGGAGGCCGTTGAACAGCACGAGGCCGAGACCGACGACGACCACCACCACGACGGCGACCGCCGCGTAGGCGCGGCCCCGCCCCCGACCCGACGGCCCCGTCACGCCCTCGGTCATCCGCGGGGTGACATCGAGACGCTCGGCCGCTGCCACCGGCGCCGCGTCGGATGACTCGGGATCGTCGATCACGGTGCCTCCACCCGTTCGGCGGCCGCAGCCGAGGACACCGACGAGGGGCTCGGAGCACGCATCCATCGGCGCGCGGGCGCCGGAC
>CAYSCB010000026.1:0-16441 GCA_964429335.1 uncultured Aquihabitans sp. | reverse complement strand
GCCACCGGTGGTGTTGCGCAGGAGGGCGCCGTGTCGGCGCAGCGCGGGAGACCCGTCGCCGACGGTCGGCCGCCGGCGACGACCCTCGCGCCGCACAGCGGCGAGTTCGCGCTGCTCGCCGGCCACGCCCCGGGCGAGGACCGCATCGGCGCGGCACGGACCCTTGCAACCGACACCGGTGCCGTCGTGCTGCTCAAGGGGCCGACCACCGTCGTCGCCGATCCCGGTGGGGACGTGCTGCTGGTCCGCTCCGGCGACGCACGGCTCGCGACCGCGGGTACCGGCGACGTGTTGACCGGGACGATCGCGGCGATGGTCGCCTCGGGCGCGACGCCGTTTCGGGCCGCTGCGGCGGCAGCGCACCTGCACGGCCGGGCGGCGGCACTCGGCCCTGCGCACGGCCTCGTCGCCGGCGACCTCATCGACGCGTTGCCCGCCGCGTGGGCCGCCCTCGCCGGCTGAGCGCATCTGCCCCGGCCCCCAGCGTCCCTCCACCCCGAACTCGGGTCGTGGAGCGCCGTATGCGGTAGTTGGGTGACCCGAGTTCGGGAGGGGGCGTGATCCGGGGTCGGGAGGGGCGGCCTGTAGCATCGACCGGCGATGCCCCGACACGCCGCGGCCCACGTGGACCTGGACGCGGTCGCGCACAACGTGGCCACCATCGGCGACCTCGTTCGCCCCGCCGAGCTGTGCGTCGTGGTCAAGGCCGACGGCTACGGCCACGGCGCCGAGGACGTCGCACGGGTAGCGCTCGCCGCCGGTGCCGACCGGTTGGCCGTCGCGCTCGTCGAGGAGGGCCAGGAGCTGCGTGACGTCGGCATCGACGCTCCCGTCCTCCTCCTGTCCCAGCCGCCGGTCGACGCGATGGCCGACGCGTTCGCTGCGGGGCTCACCCCGACGGTCGACACCGCGGAGGGCATCGACGCGGCGGCCGCCGTGGCCGCAGCGGCCCGCTCGACATCCACCGCCACCCGCTCGACATCCACCGCCACCGGAGCGACGACCACACCGTGGGCGGTGCACCTGAAGGTCGACACCGGCATGCACCGCGTCGGCTGCGATCCCGCCGACGCCGTCACCCTCGCCCGTCGCATCCTCGACGCCGGCCTGGCTCTCGAGGGCACCTTCACGCATCTCGCGGTCGCGGACGAACCGTCGCGGCCCGAGACGGCGCTCCAGCTCGAACGCTTCGCCGAGGTGCTCGACGAGCTCCGCGCGGTGGGCATCGACCCGGGCCTCCGCCACACGGCGAACTCGGCCGGAGCGCTGCTGCACCCCGATGCGCGCATGGACCTGGTGCGCGTCGGGATCGCGACCTACGGGATCCCGCCGACACCGGGCGCTGACCTGCCGGTCGATCTCCGCCCGGCGATGGTCGTCTCGGCGGAGGTGTCCCACATCGGACACGTCGGCGCCGGCGAGGGCGTCAGCTACG
Organism: uncultured Aquihabitans sp.; assembly: GCA_964429335.1. GTDB lineage: Bacteria > Actinomycetota > Acidimicrobiia > Acidimicrobiales > Microtrichaceae > Dermatobacter. Next base: position 15,006 of record CAYSCB010000026.1, on the reverse strand, counting down.
GCCTCCGTCACCGCTTCGACCGTCCGGCGGACCTCGCGGTCGTCCCGCTCGGCTACGCGGACGGGGTGCCCCGTCGGTTGGGCCTCCTCGGCGCCGAGGTCCTGATCGGTGGCATCCGACGTCCGATCCGCGGGGTCGTCACGATGGATCAGCTCGTCGTCGAGGTCACCGACGGTCCTGCGGTCGCGGTCGGCGACGAGGTCGTGCTCATCGGGCGGCAGGGCGACGAGGAGATCACTGCCGATGAATGGGCGCGACTGCTCGACACCATCTCCTACGAGATCGTGTGCGGGTTCGGTCCGCGCCTCCCGCGCCGCCACCTCGTACGGGTGAGCCACGGTCAGGAGGTGGCAGGTTGATCTGGGAGGTCGACGGCATCTCGGTCGGCCACTGGAGCGACCCCGTCGCGCGCACCGGCTGCACCGTCGTCCTGTTCGAGCCGTCGGCGGTCGCCTCCGGCGAGGTCCGTGGCGGCGCGCCGGCCACCCACGAGTTCGCGCTGCTGGATCCGGCCGCGACGGTCGACCGCATCGACGCGGTCGTGCTGAGCGGCGGCTCGGCGTTCGGCCTGGCCGCAACCGCCGGTGTCGGCGAGTGGTGCGAGGAGCGCGGTCGGGGGTTCCCCACGCTCGCGGGCCCGGTTCCGATCGTGGTGGGCATGTCGCTGTTCGACCTGATCGTCGGGGACCCCTCGGTGCGACCCGGTCCGGCGCAGGGGCGTTCCGCCTGCGACGCTGCGGTCGGGGGAGGCGCCGACGAGGTGCCCGCCCTCGGCGCGGTCGGTGCCGGCTGCGGCGCGACGACCTCGAAGTGGCGTGGTCCCGACGGGATGGGTCCGGGTGGGATCGTCGGCGCGGTCCAACGTGACGGCGACCTGGTCGTCGCGGCGCTCGTCGCCGTGAACGCCTGGGGTGATGTCGCCGGCGCCGGCCTCGACGGCGAACCGTGGCCGGAGGTTGACCCGCCCGTCGACGCATCATCGACGGGTCCGGGCGGCGGCCCGTTCACCAACACGACGATCGGTGTCGTGGCCACGAACGCCCGCCTCGACAAGCTGGGTTGTCACCACCTCGCCCGCGCCGCGCACGACGGACTCGCCCGGGCGATCACGCCACCGCACAGCGCCGTCGACGGCGACGCGTTCGTCGCAGCGGCGACGGCTGCGGTGGATGCGCCGCAGACGCTCGTGCGTGCGCTGGCGGTCGTGGCCGTGGACCGGGCGATCCGTTCGCTCGGGTCCTCCGACGCCTGAGGCGGACGCCATCCGGGGGGTCCGAAGCGCCGTTAGGCTCAGGTCGTGCCCAGCGTTGCATCCCCCGGCCACGGTGCCGCCCCCACCCGCGGTGATGCTGATGTCGTCACCGGGGTGGACGTGGCGGCGACGACGCTGTCGCAGCTCCGTGACGCAGCGCTGGTCTGCACCCGCTGTCGCCTGGCCGCGGGGCGGACGCAGGTCGTGTTCGGCATGGGCGATCCGGATGCGGAGCTGATGTTCGTCGGCGAGGGCCCCGGCGCGGAGGAGGACCGCCAGGGCCTTCCGTTCGTCGGTCGCTCCGGTCAGCTGCTCGACCGGCTCGTCGCCGAGGAGATGGGCCTGACCCGTGACGCCTGCTACATCGCGAACGTGGTCAAGTGCCGGCCGCCGGACAACCGCGACCCGAAGCCCGACGAGATCGTGGCCTGCCGTCCGTGGCTCGAGGCCCAGATCGACCTCATCGCCCCGTCGGTGATCGTGACCCTCGGCAACTTCGCCGCCAAGCTGCTGCTCGACACCTCCGACGGGATCATGAAGCTGCGTGGCAGGGCGTACCCGTACCGCGACGGCGTGCAGATCGTGCCCACGCTGCATCCCGCAGCAGTGCTGCGCGGTGGTGGCGAGGCGATGTCGAAGATGCGCTCGGACCTGGTGCGGGCCAAGCAGATCCTGGGGGCCGTGGCGTCGTGAGCGGTCACCCGTCGTGGCTCATCGCCCGCACGAGCTCCGTCGAGGAGACCCGCGACCTGGCGGCAGCGCTCGCGGAACTGGCGAGACCCTCGGACCTGCTCGTGCTCGTCGGTGACCTCGGCGTCGGCAAGACGGCGTTCACCCAGGGGTTCGGGCGCGGTCTCGGCGTCGACGAGCAGATCACGAGTCCGACCTTCGCCCTGGTGCGCAGCTACACGGGCCGGCTCGACCTGTACCACCTCGACGTCTACCGGCTCGAACAGGTCTCCGAGACGTTGGACCTCGGGTTGTCGGAGCTGCTCGACGACGGTGCGGTCACGATCATCGAGTGGGGTGACACGATCGCTCCGGCGCTGCCGCACGACTACCTCGAGGTGCACCTCCGCTTCGACGTGCCGGCCGCGTCCGAGGAACCGGAGCCGCCTCAGGGAGAGGAGCCAGATCCTGTGACCGTCGAGGTGCACCGGCGAGTCGTCGAGATGCGACCGGTCGGCGCCCGTTGGTCGGCGCGGGTGCGCGCCCTCGGCATGGCCACGGCCCCGTGGATCGACGACGCGCCGACGCCGGCTGGTGGGGACGCTCCGTGCTGATCCTGGGCATCGAGACCGCGACGGTCCAGGTCGGCTGCGCGATCGGCGGCCACGAGGGCGTGCTCGCCTCGGCGCACTCGGGGAGGGGTCGACGTCACGCCGAGAACCTGACGCCGGCGATCGACTTCATCTGCGGACAGGCCGGCATCGAGCTGTCAGAGATCGGTGTGGTGGCCGTCGACGTCGGCCCCGGTCTGTTCACCGGTCTGCGCGTCGGCGTCGCGACGGCGAAGGCCATCGCGTTCGGGTTGCGGGTCCCGATGATCGGCGTGTCGAGCCTCGACCTGCTCGCGTTCCCGGTCCGGTTCAGCAACCGGCTCATCGTCACCGCGATCGACGCCCGTCGCGGCGAGCTCTACTACGCCTTCTACCGCCAGGTCCCCGGCGGGGTGCAGCGCCTCGGCGACCACCAGCTCGGCACGCCCGATGACCTCGCGTCCGAGCTGATCGCGAGCGCGGACGAGGTCCTGCTCGTCGGCGACGGCGCCATCCGCTACGCCGAGGCGTTCGAGGGGCTCGCCAAGGTCGAGCTGGTCGACCGCGACAAGTGCCACCCGTCGGCCGAGTCGCTGGTGCAGCTCGCCCACGCCCGGGCGTTGCGCGAGGAGTTCGAGCGCTCCGACGTGATCGAACCGATCTACCTGCGACGACCCGACGCGGAGATCAACTGGTCGGTCCGGGAGGGTCGATGACCGGCGCAGCGGCGATGACCGACGACGGGGTCGTGGTGGTGCCGATGCGGCGTCGTCACCTCCGCGGCGTCGTCGAGATCGAGAGCCGCTCGAACCCACGTCCGTGGTCGGCGTCGCTGTTCCAGGGCGAGCTGCGCCAGCCGACGTCCCGACGTTGGGTCGTCGCGCTCGACGGTCACCGGGTCGTCGGGTTCGCCGGGCTCATGCTCACCGGCGCCGAGGGCCACGTGACCAACATCGCCGTCGAACCCGACGAGCGTCGCCGCCACATCGCCACCCGCATGCTGGTCGTGCTGTTCCGTGAGGCGATCCGGCTGGGGCTCGAGGACCTGACCCTCGAGGTGCGGATGAGCAACCGGGACGCGCAGGAGATGTACCGCCGCTTCGGGTTCTGTCCCGGCGGGGTGCGACCGAACTACTACAGCGACATCAAGGAGGACGCGCTGATCATGTGGGCCCACGGCATCGGCACCGATGAGGGGCTGGCTCGCCTCGACGGGCTCACCGGGGCGCTGCCCGTCGCGCTGCACGAGCTGGTGGTCGACCGTGCCGTCTGACCCGTCCGGTGATCGGACCCCTGACCCGTCCGGTGATCGGCCCGATGTCCCCGTCGGTCCCGACACGCTCGTGCTGGGGATCGAGACGTCGTGTGACGAGACCGCAGCGGCGTGCGTCCGTGGCGGCCTCGACGTCGTGTCCTCGGTGGTCAGCTCGCAGGTCGAGCTGCACGCCCAGTACGGCGGGGTGGTGCCGGAGATCGCGAGCCGTGCGCACAACGAGCTGATCATCCCCGTCGTCGCCCGTGCCATGGTCGAAGCCGGCGTCGACAGCGACCGGATCGACGCCGTGGCGGCGACGGTCGGCCCCGGCCTGATCGGCGCGCTGCTCGTCGGGGTGTCCGCCGCGAAGGCGTTGGCGTTGACCTGGGGAGTGCCGTTCGTCGGGGTGAACCACCTCGAGGCGCACCTCTACGCGGCGCTTCTCGAGGACCCGGGCATCCAGCTGCCGATGGTCGTGCTGCTGGTGTCGGGTGGGCACACGATGCTGGTGCTCATGGAGGACCACGGGCGCTACCGGATCCTCGGCCAGACGCTCGACGACGCCGCGGGCGAGGCGTTCGACAAGGTCGCACGGTTCCTGGGTCTGGGCTACCCGGGCGGACCGGCGATCGACGCCGAGGCGATGGTCGGTGACCCCGAGGCGATCCGCTTCCCACGGTCGATGATCGACGAGGGCCTCGACTTCTCCTTCAGCGGTCTCAAGACGTCGGTGGTGAACCACGTGCGGGCCAACCCCGACGTGTCGACGCCGGACGTCGCGGCGAGCTTCCAGGCAGCGGTCGTCGACGTGCTGGTCGCCAAGGCGCGTCGAGCCGTCCGGGAGACCGGCGCCTCGGCGCTCGCGATCGGCGGCGGCGTCGCGGCGAACTCGTTGCTGCGCGAGCAGTTCCTCACCGCGTGCACCGAAGACGGTCTGCACGCGTTCCTGCCGAGCCGGTCGATGTGCACCGACAACGCCGCGATGATCGCGTCGGCCGGTTGGTACCGGTTGCGTGACGACGGCCCGTCACCGATGAACACCGGGGCGGATCCGAACCTCCGGCTCGTCGGCCATCTCTGAGGCGGCCCGGGTGGGGAGCGGCGCGTCGACGGAGCCGGAACCGGCGGATGCGGCAGAACGGGCGGGCGCGGCGGGTGCGGCGGGTGCGGCGGGTGCGGGAGAACGGGCGGGTGCGGCGGAGTGGGCGGGCCGTTTCGTCCAGCAGGCAGCTGCGTGCGACGAGCTGGGGTCGCCGCTGTGGGCGCGTCTGCTGCGCATCGTTGGCGACGACGTCGCCGCGGAGGGTCCGTCGTGGTCGGTGATCCGTGAGCGTGCGGAACTGCGCTTCGGTCAGGCCGGCCCGTTGCGCCTCGTCGGCACCGCGCACCGCCTCGCGCTGGCCGGCGACGCGCCCGGGTTCGCCGAGCTGCTCCCCAGCTGCGGCGGTGTCGCTCCGGCTGACGGGCAGGACGGACGGGACGGTCAGGGCAGGCACGGCGGCTATGACGGGCACGGCGGTCAGGGCAGGCACGGCGGGGAGGGCGGGCACGGCGACGCGGTGCTGCGCGACGCGTGGGCAGCGCTCGTCGAGGACCACGCCAGCGAGCTCGTCGCGGGGCTCGACCGCGAGGTGCAGACCAACGAGGTCGGCCGTGCCGCCGCGCTCGGCTACGCACTGGCCGTCGCGCTCGGTGATCGTCCGACGGATCCGGTCGGTTCGGCGCGGCGCGTGCGCCTGATCGAGATCGGCTGCTCGGGCGGGCTCAACCTCCGCCTCGACCGGTTCCGCCTCGACCTCGGCCGGGTCGATGGTGCTGCGGAGGTTCCGTTCGTGCTCGGCGATCCCGACAGCCACGTCCGCCTCGCTCCCGAGATGCGTGCCCCGGTCGAGACCACCGGGTCGTTGCCACCGCTCGTCGAGCGGATCGGCATCGACCCGCACCCGATCGATCCGACCGGCGACGAGGGCCGGCTCACGTTGCTGTCGTTCGTCTGGCCCGACCAGGTCGAGCGCTTCGAGCGGCTCGCCGCTGCGATCGACGTCGCTCGGGAGATCCCCGCTCGACTGGTCGCCACCGGGCAGCGACCGACCGCGGAGCTCCTGGCGTCGGAGCTCGCCCGGCCGGTCGACGCCGGGGTCGCGACGGTCGTGCAGCACTCGGTCGTGTGGCAGTACGTCCCGACCGGACAGCGTCCGGCCATCACCGCGGTGATCGAGGCAGCCGGAGCGGCCGCCGCCGCGGGGTCGCCCCTGGTGTGGGTGCGCTTCGAACCCGATGAGTGGGACCGGACCCGGGCTGCGGTCTGGGTGCGGCGGTGGCCCGGCGGCGGCGACCGGCTCGTCGCGCACGCCGACTACCACGGCCGCTGGTTGGCGCCGGTCCCGGCACCGCACCACTGACCGCCCCCGTGCCCGTTCTGTTGTGCAGAACCAGAAGGATCCTTCTGGTTCTGCACAACAGAACGGGGTGTGTGCAGAGCGGGGTGTGTGCAGAGCGGGGTGTGTGCAGAACGGGGTGTGTGGTGGGTCAGCTGACCGGTTCGATCACGGGGTGTTCGATCGCCTCGTCGTCGACGAGCCCCGCGGCGGCGATTGCCTCGGACCGGGCGGCGAGCTCGTCGGCGCGGTTGGGTGTCCAGACCGCAGCGAACGCCGCGGCGGCGAGTGCCAGCCCGACGCTCACCCACATCGAGCGCGTCCAGCCGTCGACGAACGCGTTGCGGGCGGCGGCGAGCACGTCGTGGCCGGCCGGCCCCATCTGCTGGGTCGCGACGACGGCGCCGCCGATGCCGGAGCGCACCGCCTCGGCCGCCTCGGTCGGGAGCCCGTCGGCGGTCGACGACACGGCGGAGGCGTATCCGGCGCTGAGGATGCTGCCGATCAGGGCGACGCCGACGGTCGTGCCGACCTCGCGGACGACGTCGTTCAGCGCGGAGGCCACCCCCTGCTCCTCCACGGGCAACGAGCCGGTGATCGCGGTCGTGCCCGGGGTCATCACCAGACCGATGCCGATCGACAGCGCGACGAGTCCCGGCACGACCGACAGGTAGCCACCGTCGACGCTGGCCAGCGCGGCCATGAGACCCAACCCGACGGCGGTGAGCAGGGTGCCGGTGACGAACATGCGCCGGAAGCCGACCCGTCCGGCGATCGTCGGGGCGACCGCTGACAGCGGCATCATGATCAGCGCCATCGGCAGCAGGCTGAGCGACGCCCGGATCGCCGAGTAGCCGAGGGCTGCCTGCAGGAACTGGATCAGGACCAGGAACAGCCCGCCCATCACGGCGAACACGACGAGCAGGTTGAGCGAACCGGCGGTCAGGGTGCGGTTGCGGAACACCCGCAGCTGCAGGAGCGGGTTCTCGTGGCGCAGCTCCCAGACGACGAAGCCGACGATCGACGCGACGCCGAGGACGAGGCCGACCAGCGTGAGCGGTTCGGTCCAACCGGACTCGGGTCCCTCCTGGATGCCCAACACCAGGCCGCCGACCGCGAGCGCCGCGAGGATCGAGCCGCCCACGTCGAAGCGACGCTCCTCGTGCTCGCGGGAGTGCGGCACGACCGCCGCGGTGATCGCCAGCGCGATCGTCGCCATGACGACCGGCATCGCGAAGACCCACGGCCAGGTGAAGTTGTCGACGATCACCGACGAGATGATCAGCCCGAAGATGCCCCCCGCTCCCGCGAAGCCCGCCCAGATGCCGACCGCGCGGTCACGCTCGTGGGGTGGGAACGTCGAGGTGATCACCGACAGGGTCACCGGCATGATCATCGCTGCGCCGATGCCGGCGGCGACGCGGAAGGAGATGAGCATCCCGACCGACGTCGCCTGCGACGAGGCGAGGCTCGCTGCGGCGAACAGGACGAGGCCGCTGACGAGCACCCACTTGCGCCCCCAGCGGTCACCGACCGCGCCGATCGGCAGCAGCAGCGCAGCGAGGGCGATCGTGTAGCCGTTGATGATCCACAGCAACTGGCTCTGGCTCGCGCCGAGGTGCACGGCGAGGTCCTGCTGGGCGACGTTGAGGCCCGACACCGAGGCGACCACGGCGATCAGCGCGGTGCACATGGCGACGAGGATCCACGTCCGACGCCGGGCGTCGTCGACGGTGTCCTCGGGGAGCAGCACCGTGGCGTGCGGTTCGTGAGCCGTCGACGGTTCGTGCGCCGGTGACGGGTGGGGTGATGTGGACATGGTGGCTCCGGCGGGTGCGGGCTGTTCGTGGTTCGGGTGGTGTCGGGCGGGCCGGGTGGCCCGGAACGATACGAGACGGTAGCGTAGCGAAATGGCGTCCGCACGCAAGCCCCCCGCGAGGAGACGTGTGTCACCGACGGGTACTCCGCCGGTAGCGTCGGCTCGCGTGACCGATCCGAGAGTCGCCCGATCCCACGCGATGGTCATGGATGCGGCGCGGGAGCTGCTCGTCGAGCTCGGGCCGGACGGGCTGACCGTCGATGCCGTGGTCGCACGATCCGGCGTCGCCAAGTCGACCGTCTACCGCCACTGGAAGACCCGCGACGACCTGGTGACCGACGTGTTCGTCGAGTGCATGCCCCGCCTCGAACCGGTCGGGAGCGACGTGGGCGCGGTCGACGCGCTCCGTGGTCTGACCCGTCAACTGGCCCGGTCGCTCGCCGATCCGCAGTGGCAGCGCCTGCTGCCGGCGCTGATCCTGCTGCGGTCCCGCTCGGAGGCGATGGCTGGCTTGGACGAGGAGATGCGGGTCTCCCAGCAGGATCTGGTGACCGAGGTATTCCGCCGGGCCGTCGCCGAGGGCGTGTTGGACCCCGAGGTCCTCGTGGACCCCCAGCGCACGGGCCTCGTGCTGGTCGGCCCGCTGCTCGCCCTCGCGCTCGTCGGCTGCGACGGCATCGACGAGGACTTCGTCGACGAGGTCGTCGACCGGTTCGTCCGTGCGTACGCACCACGTTGAACCCCCGCTCCCCGTTCTGTTGTGCAGAACCAGAAGGATCCTTCTGGTTCTGCACAACAGAACGGTCGGGGGGACGAGGAACGATGGAGACGCCGAGCGCCCGGAGGCAGTCGATCATCGCCTCGGTGTCGTCCGCGATCAGCACGCCGTGCAGCTCGCTCGCCCCACGGGCCAGCGCGGCGCACACGAGCGCCCGGTTGGTGATGCTCTTCGAGCCTGGTGGTCTGATCGTCGCATCGAGGGGAGCATCGACCGATCGGACCGGTCGGACCGGTCGCGCCACCTCAGCCATCACGCCAGCTCACGCATCGTCGCGACCCGACCTCTGCCGCGGAGCGCATCGACGAGTGCCGGAGCACGATCCGCAGCCACGACGAGCGCGAGGAGTCCCCGACGCTCCCCTGCAGCGTGCACGACCTCGATGTCGTACACGTTGACCCCCAGGTCCGTTGCCAGGGTCGTCACCATGGCCAGCTCGCCGGGCCGGTCCGGGATGGCCACGCGGACCTCGGCGAGCTCCTCGGCGGGCGGCGCACCCGTCGGCAGGTTGCGTCGAGCCTCCTGAGCGGTCGCCAGACGCGTGCGCAGCCCTTCCATGTCACCGCTGTCGACCACGGACCTCATGTCGGCGAGCCCACCGATCAGATCGTCGAGCACATCGACGATCGCCGCCCGGTTGTCGACGCAGATGTCGAGCCAGATCCCGGCATCGCCAGCCGCGATCCGGGTCATGTCCCGGAAGCCTCCGGCCGCCAGCCGGAGCAGCGCGGACTCCTGCTCCGCACGTCGCGCGGCGAGGCCCATCAGCGTCGCCGCGGTCAGGTGGGGAACGTGCGACACCGCGGCCACCAGTCGGTCGTGGTCCTCCGGGCTGAGCGTCACCACCTCGGCGCCGAGGGATCGGACCACGCCGTGCACGAGCGCCTGGGCGCGTGGGTCGGTCACCGATGTCGGGGTGAGCACCCAGGTCGCCCCGTCGAACATGTCGGGGCGTGAACCGGCCACTCCGTGCACCTCGGAACCCGCCATCGGGTGTCCACCGACGAAGCGGGGATCGGCCAACGCGGCGGCGACCGGCGACTTCACGCTCCCGACGTCGGTGACCACGCCACCGCCCGCCAACGCAGCACGAGCCGCTTCGACCGCGGCCCCGACCGGCACCGCGATGAAGGTGATCTCGGCGTCGCGGTCGGTACCGACCGCGTCGATCGCACCCGCGTCCAACGCGGCGGTTGCACGGGCGATGTCGAGATCGGTCCCGGTGACGTGCCATCCGCGCTCGCGCAGCGCCTTGCCGATCGAGGAGCCGATCAGCCCGGTGCCGACGATGCCCGCCCGACGGGCCATGGGCGCTGTCGCGCTCATGAGGGCAGATCGTCGCGGAGGTCCCGGGCCCCCTCGAGGTAGACGTGGTGCAGCCCGGATCGTCCGACGGTCGAATGGAAGTGCAGCATCACCCGGATGCAGAGCGGCTTGGCACCGACGACGTCGAGCTCCTGGGCGCAGATCAGGGGCACGTCGCCCATCCCCATCTGCCGGGCCGCCTTCGCCGGGAACGCGCTGTGCACATCCGGCGTGGCGGTGAAGAGGACCGAGATCAGATCGTCGCGCTCGATGCCGTTCGAGTCGAGCATCCGTGTCAGGAGATCACGCACACGCGACAGGAGGTGTTCCTCCTCGTCGACGTCGAGCGTGGTCGCGCCGCGCAGGGCCAGGACGGAGCGTTCAGGCACCGGCCGAGGTTACCCGTCCAGCTGTGCCGTACCGGCTGCCCGTTCCAGTCCCCGGACCTCGGAGCGCGTCAGCGGCCGCCACTTCCCTGGAGACAGGTGTGGATCCCGCAAGGGACCGATGCGAGCGCGGAGGAGGCGGCGGACGGGATGACCGATCGCGTCGCACATTCGCCTGACCTGCCGGTTGCGGCCTTCGTGGATCGTGAGGCGCAGCACCCCCGGTGACAGCTCCGACACCCGCGCCGGGGCGGTCGGACCGTCGTCGAGGTCCACGCCGTCGCGGAGGCGACGCAGCGCACCCCGCCCGGGACGTCCCTCCACCTCGACGAGGTACTCCTTGTCGACGCCGAAGCTCGGGTGGGTGAGTCGGTGGGTCAGGACCCCGTCGTTCGTCAGCAGCAGCAACCCCTCGGTGTCCCGGTCGAGACGACCGACCGGGTGTACGCGAGGATCCTCGGGGACCAGCTCGAGGACCGTGGAACGTCCATGGGTGTCCCTTGCGGTCGTGACGACGCCGACAGGCTTGTTGACGAGGTAGTACACGAGCCCCGGGGCGACACCGACCGGGGTGTCGTCGACAGCGACGACCTGGCGGTCGACGTCCACGCGGGTCCCCAGCACGGCGGTTCGGCCATCCACGGTGACCCGTCCGTCGGCGATGAGGTCCTCGCACACCCTGCGGCTCCCGAAACCGGCACGGGCCAGGACCTTCTGCAGGCGCTCGCCATCGTCGTCGGGCACTGCAGCGCCGAGGTCCGACGGATTGCTCAATCGCCGCCCAGATGTTCGAGGGAGATCACGTCGTCGCCGGTGAGGTCGATCACCGCGTCGGCGAGCGGCACGCCCGGGGGATCGTCTCCCGCTGCGCCATCGGCACCATCGGCACCATCGACATCGTGCGCATCGCTGGCGCTGTCACCGGTCGTCGCCGACGCGTCGATCGGTTCGTCGGGGTCGGCCCTGAATCCCTGCTCGAGCAGCTCGACCACGTCGGCACCGGGGATGAAGTCGCCGAGCGAGGGCAGCTCGTCGAGGCTGTCGAGCCCGACCTTCTCGAGGAACAGCGTCGTCGTGGCGAACATCGACGGCTGACCGGGACCCGGATCCTTGCCGACCTCGGCGATGTATCCCCGCTGCTGGAGCGTCCGCATGACACCGTCGACGTTGACGCCGCGGATGGCGGAGATCTGCGCCCGGGAGATCGGCTGCTTGTAGGCCACGATCGCGAGCGTCTCGAGTGCCGCAGCGGACAGACGGGCAGTGTGGCCGCTCAGGATGAACCGCTCGACGTACGGCGCCAGGTCGGGATGGCTCTGGAAGCGCCATCCACCGGCGACCCGGACGAGCTCGAAGCCCCGTCCGTCCTCTTCGTAGGAGGCAGCGAGTCCGGCGAGCAGGTCGTCGACCTGCTGGGCCGAGCGCTCGACCAGCTGACCGAGCAGCGATGCCTCGATCGGTTGCTCCGCGACCATCAGGATGGCCTCGAGTGCGCGCCGGGCCTCGTCGGTGATCAGTGCCACCTCAGCCATCGTAGGCGTCCACCAGCGCCAGATCGGCGGCGTCCACACCGGCGTCGAGGCGCCACACGACCTGGATGTCGCCGAAGATCTCGGGCTGTTCGAGATCGACGAGACCCTGCTTGAACAGCTCGAGGATCGCCAGGAAGTGCACGACCACGTCGAGGCGATCGACGAGAGAGGCCGTCAGGTCCCGGAAGGACACACGGCCTCGTCGAGGCAGCTCCGAGCAGAGGTCCGCAACGGTGTCGAACACGCTGATGCGGATCGGAGCGACGTGGAAGAGGTCGATGGTCGCCTGCGGCTTGGGGACCATCGCGCGCTGGTAGGCCGCGAGCAGGTGATCGGCCGTGACGCCCTCGAGGAGGTCGGGGGTGAGATCCCAGAACCGGTCGTCGGGACCGGCGGTCCTGGCCACCGACCGTGACGCCGCTGCGTGCAGCGATGCGAGCATCCCCGCTGCGTCCTTGAAGGTCTTGCACTCGAGCAGACGGGCGAGGAGCATGTCGCGCTCCTCCCACAGCGAGAGGTCCTCGTCGACGTCCACGTCATCGTCACCCGGCAGCAGGCGCTTGGTCTTGAGCTCCACGAGGGTGGCCGCGATCAGCAGGAACTCCGTCGCCATCTCCAGGTCGAGCTGCTCCATCCTGGCGAGCTCGGCCAGGTAGGCGTCGACGATCGTCGACAACGAGATGTCGTACAGCTCGACCTGCTCCCGCAGGATGAGGTGCAACAGCAGGTCGAACGGCCCCTCGAAGACCGGGGTGGTGACGTCGTATCCCACGGCTGCGAGCGTAGTCGCCGCGGACCCCGTCAAGTCACACCCGTGTGATTTCTCCTGTCACCCTGCCGACCTTGTAGCTGGGCGGTCACCCCACGACCTGTGGCCTACAAGTCCGCCGGGCCCCATCGACCTTGTAGCTGAGCGGTCACCCCACGACCTGTGGGCTACAAGTTCGACTGGGCCGAGCGGTCTGGGCGACGCTCCGGAGTCGGGCGCAACCCGTGCCCGGGCCCCGGGCACCGACCGGTACGATCGCCGCCCATGGCCCGCGTCTTCTCCGGCATCCAACCGACCGGCGACCTCCACCTCGGCAACCTCCTCGGGGCCGTGACCAACTGGGTCGAGGACCAGCACCTGGCCGACAGCTTCTACTGCATCGTCGACCTCCACGCCCTCACGATCCCCAAGGAGCCCGGCGAGGTGGGCCGCAACTCGTTGGAGATGGCCCAGACGCTCCTCGCCTGCGGGCTCGATCCCGACGTGTGCACCCTCTTCGTGCAGAGCCACGTGCCGGAGCACGCCGAGTTGGCCTGGCTGATCCAGTGCGTGACGAGCATGGGCGAGCTCCGTCGGATGACGCAGTTCAAGGACAAGGCCGACAAGCAGGAGTTCGTGTCCGCCGGGTTGTTCACCTATCCGGCGCTGCAGGCGGCCGACATCCTGCTCTACGACACCGACCGCGTCCCCGTCGGCGAGGACCAACGCCAGCACATCGAGCTGACGAGGGACGTGGCGGAGCGGTTCAACGCACGCTACGGCGACACGTTCGTGATCCCGGAGGCGACGGTCCCGCCGGCGGGCGCGCGGGTGATGGATCTCCAGGAACCCACCGACAAGATGTCGAAGTCCGCGGCATCCGATGCCGGCGTGGTGTACCTCATGGAGGATCTGGCGACGACTGCGAGGAAGTTCAAGCGGGCGGTCACCGACTCCGACGGCGAGGTGCGCTTCGATCCCGTCGGCAAGCCCGGCGTGTCCAACCTGTTGTCGATCCTCGGGGCGATCACCGGCCGTTCTCCGGAGGACCTGGCCGAGGACTACACGCAGTACGGACCGCTGAAGGCCGACACCGCGGAGGCCGTCGTCGAGATGCTCCGACCGATCCAGGAGCGCTTCGCTGCGCTCACCGCGGATCCCACCGGCACCGCCGAGCTCCTCGCGATCGGTGCCGAGAAGGCGCAGCTCGTCGCCGATGAGGTGTACCGCAGGGCGGTGGGTCGGGTGGGCCTGCTCCCCCGCACCTGACCACGAGCGCCCCCGAACTCGGCACGTCTCACGTCGATATTCGACGTCAGACGTTCTCGGTACGTCATTCACCGCAGAACGAGCGGTCACAGGCGGCCGTCGTCGGCGTCCTGCAGCAGTCGCCCGGCATCGGCCGGTACGGTCCATGACTCCTCCGGGTCGTGGTGCTGCGCCGCCCAGGCGATGACCCGCTCGTCGGATCCGGCCATGCGCAACACGTCGGCACCCAGCTCCGGGTACTGGAGGTAGAGCCCGACCTTCCGCGTGAATCCACGGGTGTCGGCCCACGATGCCGCCATGTCGTGACCACCGGCCCATCCCGACAGCGTCGCCACCACACGACCGTAGGTACCGAGTCCGGCGACCGACTTGCCGACGTCGTGCAGCAGTGCGGCCGCCATGACCCAACGTGCAGCATCGTCCCCTTCGTGCAGCCCGATGCGATCCAGGTTGGCGAGGACCGCACGGGCGACGGCGATCGCGTGTCGACGGTCCGCAGCGGACATCTTCCGGTACGCGCCGACCTCCCGGTCGTTCAACCACTGCGCCGCCCACTCGTCGTCGCCGGGTGCGGGTGAGCTCCCGAGCAGGGAACCGAAGAACCGCGTCGCCCGGTGCACGGGTCGCAACCGGGACCCCGACCCTCCGGCAGTGCTCATCGACGTGACCCCGCTGTGCTGCGCGCCCGAGGATGGGCGTCCCGGTAGGCCTGGACCAGCCGCTCGGTGGCGACGCGTGTGTAGATCTGCGTGGTGCTCACCGATGCGTGGCCCAGCAGCTCCTGCACGGTTCGGATGTCGGCGCCGTGGTCGAGCATGTGCGTTGCACACGAGTGACGCAGCACGTGCGGGCTGATCTCCCCACGGACTCCGCCCTCGACGGCCCATCGACGGATCGCCTCCCAGACGGCCTGTCGTCCCATCCGGCGACCGCGAGCGCCGAGGAACACGGCGTCGGCGGCGTCCCGGTCGAGCGCACGCGCACCGAGCAGGACGGGACGACCGCGGTCGAGGTACTCGCGCAGC
>CAYSCB010000025.1:0-16495 GCA_964429335.1 uncultured Aquihabitans sp. | reverse complement strand
GGCCGGGAGGTCTCGACGAGGTCGAGGATCTCGTCGACGACGTGGCCCGCGTTCGCGTAGTAGAGGTTCGACGACACGAAGTAGATGACGAGCCCGGGTGCCGCCCGTCGGGCGTGCTCGACCCTGCTCATCCGCCAGCGACCACCCTCCCGGCCCAGGAGCCGCGTGTTGGGTCGGTAGCTGTGGCGGAGGTGGACCCCGATCGACAGCAGCGCGGCGAACAGGATCCCCGGACCCACGCCGAGGAGGACGACGGTCACCGCAGCGACGATCGCGACCCAGCCTTCGATGCGGCGGCGGTCGAACACGTCGCGTATCGCCCGGACGTTGACGAGCTTGAGCGTCAGCGTTGCGACGATGGAACCGAGGACCGCGTACGGGAGGTACGTGAGCACCGGTGTCAGGAACAGCATCGCAGCCAGCGCGCCGGCCGCGGCGACGATCTGGGCGAGCTGGTTGCGACCGCCGACGGCGTCGAGGATCTCGGTCCTCGACGGGCTGCCGTTGATCGTGAACGAGCCGGTCAACCCTGACACCACGTTCGCCACCCCCAAGCCGAGGAGGTCGTCATCCACGTCGTCGGACTCGTCATGGCGTTCTGCGTAGGCGCGTCCGGTCGCTGCGCTCTGCGCGAGGACCACCACCGCGACAGCGAGCACGGTCGGTACGAGCGGCCAGAGCCGATCGGACGGCACTCCTGGCCACGCCGGCCGCGGCAGGCCACCGTGGACGTCATCGAGGGTCGCGACGTCGAAGCCGGCCACGGCGGTGAGGCCGATGGAGGCGAGGAGCACCACCAGCTCCCACGGCATCTTCGGCGCGAGCCGCCCACCACCGACGACGATCGCGATCGTGACCGCCGACAGGATCAGGTCCGTCGGGTTGACGCTCCCGAGGTGGGCGATCACATCACCCAGCGTGCGCAACGTGCCATCCGCGGTCACCGGGACGCCGAGGATGTCAGGGAGCTGACGGACGGCGACCTGCACGCCGACGCCGGCGAGAAAGCCGACGAGCACGGTCCGTGACAGGAAGTCGGCGAGGAATCCCAGACGCAGCAGCCGCGCGACGACGAGGAGGACCCCGGTCGCGAGAGCGACGACGCCGACGAGGCGCACGTAGTCGGCGGACCCGGCGACAGCGATCGTCCCGAGGCCTGCTGCGAGGATCGCTGCGGTCGCCGAATCGGCGCCGACGACGAGGCGGCGCGACGAGCAGAACGCGACGAAGGCGACTGCCGGCAGCACCATCGTCGAGAGCCCCGTCGCCACCGGCATCCCCGCGATGCGTGCGAAGCCCAGCACCTCCGGCACCGCGATCGACGCGAGGGTCACACCCGCGAGGATCTGGCCGAGCGGCCGATCGCGCAGGTCGACGGTCCGGAACAGCGGACTCACGCCCGACACGATGGCACCACTCGGGGGCGTAGGGTCGGGCCGATGTGCGACACGCTGGTGAGCGTCACCGAGGACGGGGTCCTGTTCGCCAAGAACAGCGACCGGGACGTGAACGAATCGCAGTTCCTCGACTGGATCCCCGCACGTGACCATGTCGTCGACACGCCCGACGGGCCGACCACCGTGCGCTGCACCTGGATCGAGGTGCGCCAGGTCGCCCACACCCACGCAGTGCTGCTGTCACGGCCGTGGTGGATGTTCGGCGCGGAGATGGGAGCGAACTCCCGGGGTGTCGTCATCGGAAACGAGGCCGTGTTCACCAGAGATCTGCAACGCCGCCGCAGGCTGGGTGAGGACGCTCCGGGACTGCTGGGCATGGACCTGCTCCGGCTGGCCCTGGAGCGCGCCGACTCGGCCGCTGAGGCGGTCGAAGTGATCGTGTCGCTGCTCGAGGCGCACGGCCAGGCCGGTTCGTGCAGCCACGAGCACCCGCGGTTCACCTACGACAACAGCTTCATCGTCGCGGACCCGAACGGCGCGATCGTCCTCGAGACGGCGGGTCGTTCCCACGCCACCGAGGAGGTCCGCTTCGGCGGCCGCAGCATCTCCAACGGGCTGACCATCCCGGCGTTCGCCGCTGCGCACGCCGATCCGCTCAGGGGGCGGGTGGCGGCGTGCGCGGCTCGTCGGTCACGGACCGAGGCCGCAGCGGCCGCGGTGCTCGACGCACCGGAACACCGCGCCACTGCCGACATGATGGCGGCGCTGCGCGACCACGGCCCGGGCGGGCTTCCCCGCTGGTCACCGGTCAACGGTGCGCTCGACGCGCCGTGCGCACACGCAGGCGGGTTCGTGACCGCCACCCAGAGCGTCGCATCGTGGGTGTCGGACCTGCGTGACCGCGGCGCCCCACAGCACTGGGCGACCGCGACCGCAGCACCGTGCACGTCGATCTTCAAACCGGTGCGGATCGACGAGCCTGCTGATCTCGGGCCGTCCCCGACGGATCGGTTCGATCCGACGGCTCTGTGGTGGCGCCACGAGGTGCTGCACCGCGCCACGATGGTCGACCCGCAGGCGCTGCTGCCCCGCTTCGGCGCCGAACGCGACGCCGTCGAGACCCGCTGGCTGGCGGACACACCGACGACCGCCGAGGCGTTCGCCGAGGCCGACCTGCTCGAAGCCCGCTGGGCGGCCGACGTCATCGGCGCTGCACAACCCGAGCACCGACCGCGCTTCGTGCGCTGCTACTGGGACCGACACGACGACGCCGCAGGAATCCCGACCGGATCCGACATCGGCTCGGCCCGCTACCGACCAGCGCTGGAAGTGGTGCTGTTCGCCCCCACCCATTCTGGAGGAGGGTGACGATGGCGGACCGATCCAGCGTGGTGGTCGTCGGCGCGGGTCTCGCCGGCCTCAGCGCCGCCCGCCTGCTCGTCGATGCAGGTGTCGACGTCACCGTCGTGGAAGCCCGTGACCGCGTCGGTGGCCGCACCGAACGCGGCCACACCTCCGGCGGGGTGCCGATCGAGCTCGGCGGCCAGTGGATCGGCCCGACCCAGAACCGGATGTACGAGCTGATCGACGAGCTCGGTCTCGAGACGTTCCCGACCTACAACACCGGCGAGACCGTCATCGGTCTCGGTGGACGCCACCTGCGGGTCGCGTCGCACCGCGGGGCCATCCCGCGTCTCGGGGCCTTCACGTTGGCGGACCTCGCGCAGGGCCTCGCCCGCTTCGACCGACTGGCGGGCAGGGTCGACCTCGACTCGCCGTGGCGCGGTCCCGGCGCCGTCGAGCTCGACGGGATGACGTTCGAGTCGTGGATCCGTCGCAACCTGCGGACGCCGCTCGGCCGGGAGTACTTCCGGGTCGCGACCGAAGCGGTGTTCTCGACGCAGTCGAGCGACCTGTCGCTGCTGCACGCGCTGTTCTACGCGAGGTCCGGTTCGGGGCTCGAGACGCTGCTGTCCACCGACCGGGGTGCCCAGCAGGACCGCGTCGTCGGTGGGACCTGGCTGATCAGCGACCGGCTCGCCACCGGGTTGGGTGACCGGGTCCGCCTCGCAGTGGCGGTGCGTCGGATCGACCACGGCGAGGAGGTCGGCGTCGTCGTGCGCACGACGACGCCCGACGGCACAGACGGCGACGCGTTCCCAGCCGATCGGGTGATCGTCACGCTGCCGCCGACGCTCGCCGGGCGCATCGACTACGCGCCCGCGTTGCCGAGCTGGCGTGACCAGCTCACGCAACGGCTGCCGGCGGGCAGCGTGATCAAGGTCCACGCCGTGTACGACGAGCCGTTCTGGCGGGCCGATGGGCTCAACGGCCAGGCGGCGTCGGACGAGGGTCCGGTCAAGGTCGTGTTCGACAACTCGCCACCCGACGGCAGCTGCGGCATCCTCGTCGGGTTCATGGAAGGGGCCGACGGTCGTGACCTCGCTCGTCGGAGCCACGCCGAGCGACACGACGCGACGGTGGGCTGCCTCGCCCGCTACTTCGGGACGAAGGCGCTGCACCCGATCGAGTACGTCGAGCGGGACTGGATGGCTGAGCCGTACAGCCGTGGGTGCTACGGCGCGCACTTCACCCCGGGAGTGTGGACCGGGTTCGGCCACGCACTTCGGGCACCGATCGGGCCGATCCACTGGGCCGGGGCCGAGTGCTCACCGATCTGGAACGGCTACATGGAGGGGGCGGTGCGCTCCGGGGAGCAGGCCGCCCGCGAAGTCCTCGCCCTCCTCTGAGCACGTCCCACCGCCCCCAACCCGTTCTGTTCGGCGGATCACAACCTCGAGGTTGTGATCCGCCGAACAGAACGGGGTTACTCGAGGACGACGCGCGCCTCACCGCCACCACGGCGGTGCAACGTGAGTCCCACGGCGAACAGGACGCACATCGTCGCCGCCAGGCCGCTGAACAACCACTCGGGCCCGAAGGCCTCGTAGACGATCGGGCCGAGCAGCGCGGCGGCGCCTCCGCCGACCTGGTTGACCGCGTGCGACACACCCTGGCCCGCCGCGACCTCCTCGGGCCGGCACGCTCGCAGCATCGCGGTCTGCACCGCCGGGGTCGCGACCGACTGCGGCAGGGACTCGAGCAGTCCGACCGCTGTGATCAGCAGCGGCGCGGAGAACAGGCCGTAGCCGATCGTCGCCGGGATGATCAGGCAGATCGCGTAGACGCTCGCCCGCACCGGCCCGAAGCGGTCGGCGAGACGACCACCGGTCGGGGCGAACAGGATGATGGGCACCGAGTACAGCGACAGGCCGACACCGATGAACAGCGTCGACGCACCACGGTCCGTCATGTAGCGGGCCCACAGCGCGTCGTACGCGCCGATCGGCAGGAAGATCGTGAGCGACAGCAACGCTGCACCGGACACGGCTGGACGACGCAACATGCGGAACGGGGTGAGCACCGATCGGCGGTGGACGGCGATGGGGAGCTCCGGCAGCGGCACAGCGACCAACCACGCGGCGAAGCCCACCTGGATGACACCGATCAGCAGCAGCGGGGCCGACAGGAACAGCGCCGAGCTCATCACCGCACCGATCGCAGGTCCGGCCAGGAACCCACCGAGCTCGGCGCTCGTCAACCGGCCGAGGCGGACACCCGCGTGCGCCGGATCACCGGTGGTGACGATCTTGCGTGCCGCCGGCAGGAACAGTCCGTAGCCGAGCCCCTCGAGCAGCCGTGCACCGACGAACTGCCAGAGCTCGGTGCCCGCAGCGAACCACAGGAGGCCGATCGCCGACATGGCGACGCCCCCGACGAGGAGCCGACGAGCGTGACCGTGATCGGCGAGCCCGGCGAGGAACAACCCGGCGACGAGCGCCGCCATGAACGCCGACGCGCTGAGCATGCCGAGCCCCGCAGCAGCGAATCCGTAGGTGTCCTGGAACTCCGCGAGCAGTGGGAAGATGACGCCGACACCCGCGCCGAGCGACATGGATGCGAGCATCACCGGCAACGACGAGCCGGTCGCCACCATCTCCTCGGGCGCGTCAGAAGCAGGCAGAGGCGACGGCATCGGCCCATCGTGGCAGGCTGACGCCGGTGGAGGGTAGGTGGATGCCGAACGTCACGGTCCCGGCTGAGTCAGGACCCCATGACTCGACGGTCGTGTGCTGGCCCGCACGCGACGAGCTGTGGGGCGATCTCAGGGCCCGGGCCGTCGAGGAGTACCTCGGAGTGATCGACGCCGTGTCGCGCTTCGAACCGGTGACGGTGATCGCGTCGCCCCGCCACGCCGAGGAGGCACGGGTGCGTTGCGACGGACTCGGCCTGACCGGCATGGCACGTTTCGACGTCGACGTCGTGGAGCTGCCGATCGACGACTCCTGGGCACGGGACTCGGGTCCGATCCACGCCGTGGGACCAGACGGCGCCCGCGTCGTCATCGACGTCGCGTTCAACGGATGGGGGAACCGCTTCACGCCGTTCGACGACGACGCGGAGCTCGCACGGCGGTGGGCCCGGCACTCGGCGACCCCCGTGTGGTCGGTCCGCACGCAGGGAACCGACGACTCGGAGCACCCGTTCGTCCTGGAGGGCGGGGCGGTCAGCGTCGACGGCTGCGGCACCGTCGTCACGACCGAGCAGTGCCTGTTGCACCCGAACCGCAACCCCACGCTGTCCCGGACCGACGTCGAGCAGGCGCTGCATGGCGCGCTGGGCACGACGACCGTGTTGTGGCTGCCGTACGGCCTGGCGCTCGACCGCGACACCGACGGCCACGTCGACAACGTCGCTGCGTTCATCGCTGCCGGCACCCTCCTGTTCCAGGGATGCGACGATCCCGACGAGGCCGACCACGTTCGGCTCACGGTGGACCGGCGAGCGCTCGAGGGGGCGATCGACGCTCGCGGCGAGCCAGTCGAGGTCGTCGAGGTGCCGGTCCTGCCGTTCACCGAGGTCGCCGGTCGACGCGTCGCCGTGCCGTACCTCAACCTCTACCTCTGCAACGGCGGCGCGATCGTGCCGGTGAGCGGGCATGCGGCCGACGACGAGATGCTCGGGCTGATCGCGTCACATCTCCCGGGACGCGAGGTCGTCGGGGTACCCGCGACGGCGCTCGCCTACGGCGGCGGCGGTCCCCACTGCATCACCCAGCAGGTCCCGCACGTTCCGACCCTGGACGTCATGACGGGGCGCGAGGCTGTCGGACCATGAGGTTGATCACCGCGGACGGCGTCGTGCGGTCCCCGGCACGGACCCGACCGCCGAGCCGTGCGCCGTGGCGCGTCGGAGCGGTGCAGCACCGCTGGCACCCGGACGCCGAGCAGCACGCCGAGGCGATCGCCGAGGGCGTGGCCACCGCCGCGACCGCCGGCGCACGGCTGGTGTGCCTCCAGGAGCTCACGCTGTCGCCGTACTTCGCGGCGGCGGATGGGCCCGCGGCCACCGACCTCGCTCCCGAGGACCTCACGTCCGGAGCGACCCGCGAGCTCGCCACCCGCCTCGCAGCGACGCATCGCGTCCACGTCGCCGCGTCGCTGTGGGAGGCCGACCCCGCGATCGCTCCCCGCGGCTGGAACACCCACATCTGCGTGGCGCCTGACGGGACGCTCGTCGCAGCGACCCGCAAGGTCCACATCCCGGTCACCGAGGGCTACCGCGAGGACCGGTTCTTCCCGCCCGGCACCCCACGCGACGATCTGTCCGATCACGGCGTGTTCCCCGTCGTCGACGTCGCGGGCACCGCGGTCGGGTTCCCGACCTGCTGGGACCAGTGGTTCCCGGAGCTGGCACGGGCGTACGCGCTCGGGGGCGCCGAGGTGCTCGTCTACCCGACCGCCATCGGCAGCGAACCCGACCATCCCGACTTCGACACCCAGCCGCTCTGGCAGCAGGTGATGGTCGGCAACGGGATCGCGAACGGGCTGTTCACCGTCGCGGTGAACCGGGTCGGGACCGAACGGATCGGCGGCGCCGCGGAGATCACGTTCTACGGATCGTCGTTCATCAGCGATCCCTACGGACGCGTGCTCGTCCAGGCTCCGCGCCACGAGCCCGCCGTGATCGTCGCGGATCTCGACCTCGACGCCCGGACGGACTGGCTGGAGCTGTTCCCGTTCCTGCGCACGCGCCGGCCCGAGGTGTACGGGCCGCTGACCGAGGGGAGGGAGCCGTGATGGACGTGACCGACTACTGCACCGTCCGTCGACGCACCGAGTCGCTGGCAGCGCCGCTCGCGCCGGAGGACCAGACGGTGCAGTCGATGCCGGACGCGAGCCCGACGAAGTGGCACCGCGCCCACACGACGTGGTTCTTCGAGGAGTTCGTGCTCGGACCGCACGCGCCCGGCTACGAGGCCGTCGACCCCGCGTACCGCTACCTGTTCAACAGCTACTACGAAGCCGTCGGACCCCGGCAGCCCCGGCCACGCCGGGGGATGATCACCCGACCGTCCGTCGATGAGGTCACCCGCTACCGCAGCACCGTCGACGGCTCGATGGTGGAGCTGCTCGACGGGATCCCAGCCGGCTCTCGTCCCGAGGTGGCGGCCATCGTCGAGCTCGGGCTGAACCACGAGGAGCAGCACCAGGAGCTGCTCCTCATGGACGCGAAGCACCTCCTGTTCCAGAACCCGCTCCTGCCCGCGTACCGTGACGTCGCCCGCGCCGGCCGAACCACGCCACCGCCGACCGGCAGCATCGGGACCACCGGTGGCGGATGGATCCACCACGACGGTGGAACGCTCGACATCGGCGCCGGACCGCAGGGGTTCTCGTTCGACAACGAGTCCCCCCGCCACAGCGTCCTCCTGCGACCGTTCGCCCTCGCCGACAGGCTCGTCACCAACGGCCGGTGGCTCGAGTTCATGGACGACGGCGGATACCGCCGACCGGAGCTGTGGTTGAGCGACGGGTGGGCGCTCGTCAACGAGCACGGCTGGGACGCCCCGATGTACTGGCTGCACGACGACCCCCTCGGCCGCAGCTCCGGCGATGCCCCGATGGTGTTCACGTTGACGGGACCGGAGCCGTTGCGTGCCGAGGACCCCGTCGTGCACGTCAGCTACCACGAGGCCGAGGCGTTCGCCCGCTGGGCCGGCGCCCGCCTGCCGACCGAGGCCGAGTGGGAGGTCGTCGCACGGGAGCACCCGGTCGACACCGCAGGTTCGCAGCTCGCACCGGCACCGCATCCACGCGCCCCGGGAACATCGCCGGGAACCGTCTCCGACGCCGATCCCCTCCAGTTCTGCGGCGCCGTCTGGCAGTGGACCGCGAGCGCCTACCTCCCCTACCCCGGGTTCCGCGCCGCGCCCGGCGCGGTCGGCGAGTACAACGGCAAGTTCATGGTCAACCAGCACGTCCTCCGTGGTGGATGCTGTGCGACGCCACCCGGTCACGACCGGGTCACCTACCGGAACTTCTTCACACCGGCGTCGCGGTGGCAGTTCGCCGGTCTCCGCCTGGCGGTGGACGCGTGAGCGAAGCGACCGACGTCGAAGCACGCGTCAGCGTCACGGTCCACCTGGATCCGTTCGACTGGGCGCGGCACCTCGCCGCGACGACGAGACGCGGCCTCACCGACTCACCACCGTGGATCCCGCCGGTGTGGTTCTACGACGAGGTGGGATCCAAGCTCTTCGACGAGATCACCCGCCTCTCCGAGTACTACCCGACGGAGGCGGAGCGGTCGATCCTGCGCGCCCACGCCGAGGAGATCGCCGAGCGGACCTCGGCACGGACGCTCGTCGAGCTCGGGTCCGGTTCGTCGGACAAGACGACCCTGCTCCTCGACGCGCTCGACGCGCACGGTTCGCTGCAACGGGTCGTGCCGTTCGACGTGAGCGAGGAGATGCTTCGCTCCTCGGCCCGCACGATCGCCGCCACCTACCCGGCGGTCCGCGTCGACGCCGTCGTCGGCGACTTCCACCGCCACCTCGACCGGGTTGCGACCGGCGACGACACGATGATCGCCTTCCTCGGATCGACCATCGGAAACTTCGGCCCGGGCGAGCGTGCCCGCTTCCTCGCCGCCGTCAGCACCACGCTGCGGCCCGGCGACTGGTTCCTGCTCGGCACTGACCTGGTCAAGTCCGTCGACCGCCTCCTCGCCGCCTACGACGACGCTGCGGGCGTCACGGCCTGCTTCGACCGCAACGCCCTCGTCGTCATGAACCGCGAGCTCGACGCCGACTTCGACCCGGACCGGTTCGCCCACCGAGCGCACTGGGACGCCACGGCGGAGCGGATCGAGATGCACCTCGTCGCCGACGGCCCCCAGCACGTCACCGTCCGCGGGCTGGACGACCTCGTCGTCGACATCCCCCACGGCGGCTACCTCCGCACGGAGATCAGCACGAAGTTCCACCGCGACGGGGTTGCCGCCGAGCTCACCGCTGTCGGCCTGACACCGGTCGCGGGCTGGACCGACGACGCCGGAGACTTCCTGCTGACGCTAGCGCTCCGGGCCTGATCGGAGCCCGGCCGGAAACCGGACCGGGGCTCAGTGCAGGACGAGGGCGACCACGGCGAAGTGGCAGGCGCCGGCGGCGACGGTCATCGCGTGCCAGACCTCGTGGTAGCCGAACACGTCGGGGAACGGATCCGGCCAGCGTCGGGCCAACACGACCGCACCGACGGTGTAGAGCAGGCCGCCGATCGCGAGCAGCACGAGTTGCAGTGCATCGAGGCTGGTGACGAGACCGGGCACCGCTGCGACCGCGGCCCAGCCGATCACGATGTACAGCCATGACCCGGCGTTGCCCGGACCGTTGCCCAGTCGGGCCATCTTCGTGATCACCCCGCCGATCGCGGCGGCCCACACGACGATGAGCAACGGGATCCCCCACGCCGGCGACAACGCCAGCAGGCACAACGGCGTGTAGGTCCCGGCGATCAGCAGGAAGATCATCGAGTGGTCCGCACGCCGGAACCACTTCACCGCGGTCGGGGTGTGCGCCAGCCGGTGGTACGAGGCGCTCACGGCGAACAGCCCGACGAGGGTCGCCGCGTAGATCGTCACCGCGACCCGGGCGAGCGGGCCTGATGCAAGCAGGAACAACGCCAGCGCAGCAGGCGTCGCCGCCAGCGCCGCGAGGAGGTGGACACGCCCACGCCAGACGGGACGGTGCCCGTAGGCGTCCGGTGGGTCGATCGCGTCCAACAGGTTCACGCTCCCCAGTGGACCACGTCGGAGGGCCCCGTGGGAAGGCGGGACATCATCCCCTTGACGAGGTGGCCGTTCGGCGCTGAGGGGTCACCGCGTCAGACCCCTTGACGAACGTCTCCAGCGGGACTGACATGCAGTCATGCCCGAACTGTCGCTGTCCCAGACCGTCGACGATCTCATGGCGCGGGGGTGGAGTGCGGAGTTCACCGCAGCGGCGGGCGGAGTGCTGCACTGTGGCGGATGCGAGGACACGATCTCGCCGGCGGACGTGAAGATCGACAGCGTCAACCGCTTCGAGGGAGCGAGCGACCCCGACGACGAGGCGGCCGTGTTCGCCCTCACCTGTCACTGCGACTGCAAGGGCGTCTACGTCGTCGCCTACGGACCGTCGATGAGCAGCGAGGACGCCGACGTGGTCGCCGCCCTGTCGCGACGTCACGCGTCGGTCGCCGAGGCCTGAACCTGTCCACCGCGCTGCGCCGAACCACACGGCGGTTCGCGGCGGTCGTCGTGCTGGGCGCCGGAGCGGTCGCGCTCCTCGGCCTCGCCGCGTGCAGCGCTGGTCGGCGTGCAGATGCCGGCGCCGGCTCCCCCACGTCGACCGAGGTGGGTCTGCCGAGTGGTTCCAGCGCCCATGCGATCCGCTTCGACGGCATGTCGCGGTCGTACCGCACCTATGTGCCCGACGACCTCGACTCCTCCCGTGGGGTCCCGTTGGTGGTCATGCTCCACGGAGGCTTCGGCAACGCCGAGCAGGCAGAGCACGGCTACGGCTGGGACGCCCGTGCCGATGCCGGCGGCTTCGTCGTGGTCTACCCGGACGGTTCCGGTCGGGCGTGGAACGCGGGTGACTGCTGCGGCCCGCCGGCGAGGAACGGCGTCGATGACGTCGGCTTCGTCGAGCAGGTCGTCGCCACCGTCTCCCGACAGATCCCGATCGACCCCCGGCGGATCTTCGTGACCGGGATGTCCAACGGCGCGATGCTGGCATACGCGCTGATCTGTCGGACCGAGGTGTTCGCCGCGGCCGCACCCGTCGCGGGGGCCCAGATGCAGCCCTGCACCGACCCGTCACCCGCGTCGCTGCTGCACATCCACGGAGTCGACGACACGAGCGTCCCGTTGGACGGCAGCCCGGGCGACGGCAGGGGCAGGGTGCCGGCACACACGCCGATCCCCGAGGTGATCGCGTCGTGGCGTCGCGTCGACGACTGCGGCGAACCATCGGTGACCACCGACGGCCCGGTCACGACATCGACCGCCACCTGCGCCCGGGGACGCGCTGTCACCCTCGTCACCGTTGCCGGCGCCGGCCACCAGTGGCCCGGTTCGACCAAGGCTCGACCCGTGATCTCACGACTGCTCGGGATCGACCCACCGTCGCAGGCGTTCGACGCCACCGGACTCATCTGGAGCTTCTTCGCCGAACACCCCGCGCCCACCTGAGGACGGACCGGGGATCAGGCACCCTCGTGCAGCGCGCCGGCGCGCATGACCGTGACCGGCCCGTCCTCGCTGACCACGATCACGACCGCGTCGGGCTCGTCGAAGCTGTAGCGACGCGCAGCTGTGTGGCGCATCCCGGCGAACGCCTCCACCTCTGACTCCGTCTCCGGTGCGGGACGGAGCCGGACACCCAGCTCGCGCAGCGTGCCGTCGCCGCCGATCACGGCGGCGCCGTCGATCTGCATGAGCACGTGGACAAACGGCGCCAGGTCCGCAGCCCGGGTGACCTGCAGCGCGGGCGGTGGACCCAGTCGCAGCTCGTAGTTGCTGGCGCCGGGCCAGCGACCGTCGACGAAGCGTTGACGGCGGTACACGAGGATCGCACCGATGCCCCGGGCGCCGAGATCGTGGAACGCGATCTCGAGCAGCGTCTCGACGACCTCCAACTGCGCGGGGTCGGTGCAGTCGGCGAACGACGAGACCCAGTCACCGACCGGCGCCTGGTGATGCCACCTGAGCCCGTCCCAGCGGAGCACACCGAAGCTCCCCGCGACACGGACGACACCGGACGGGTGACGCTGGACGATCGTCGCGCCCGTCGACTGCGCGAGCACCACGACATCGCGCTCGGAGCCGGCGGGTCGATCGAACACCACGAGCTCGTCGTCCTCGGCGTCGGGACCCGCGTGGTCATCGACGCCGCGGATCACCCAGCTCGACAGGCCGTCGGCGAACCGTCGAGCACCGGTCAGGCCGGTCCGCGGGAACGGCCGCGCCGTGATCGTCAGCTCGGTCGAGGTCTGCCAGTCGGAACGGTCACCGGCCGGCGCGATGATCGCCCCGTAGGTCGGGACCCGACGTTCGTGCACCCGTGGCCGCATGGCGTAGTCGAGCTCGACGAGGACAGCGTCGAGCACCGACGCGGGGAGCGGGAACGCGAAGCCGACGTCGTCGAGCTCCTCGAGCAGACGTCCGAGCCGCCGCCGTTGCAGCATCTCCTCGCTCGGTGCGCTCACGTCGGGGACCCTATCCACGCAACCGCCCGACCCGGACCAACAGCTCCGCACAGCCCAACCACTTGCACAGGCGACGAACATGTGTTCGTATGGATCCTCGAGCGAGGAGGTCGCAGGTGAGCGTACATCGGGGATCACCGGCACGGGTGCGCGAAGCACTCGCCGTCGCCATCCAGATCGGACAACCGGTCCTGTTGTGGGGCGGCCCGGGTGAGGGCAAGTCACGGGTCGTCGAGCAGATCGCCGATCAACTCGGCCGCCCGTGCGAGGTCGTGGTCGGCAGCGTGCGTGAGGCGTCGGACTTCGCGGGGCTGCCGATCCGCGACGGCGGCTCGGTCATCTTCGCCCCACCGCGATGGGCGACGCGCTGCGTCGAGCGGGCCGACACCGTCGTGTTCCTCGACGAGCTGACGACCGCGTCGCCGTCGGTGCAGGCGGCGATGCTCCGCGTGGTGCTGGAACGGGAGGTGGGTGATCTCCAGCTGCCGCCCGCGGTGTCGTTCGTCGCAGCAGCGAACCCACCGGAGCTGTCCGCCGGAGGCGACGACCTGTCCGCACCGCTCGCGAACCGCTTCTGCCACCTCGACTGGGAAGCGGACGTCGCCTCGTGGAGCTCCGGCATGCTCCGCGGGTGGGAGCCACGTCCCGTCCCCGTCGTGCCCACCACCCTCGGATCCCACGAGGCGCTCTGGCGCGCCGTCATCGTCGGTTTCGTGACCGCACGTCCCTCGGCGCTGCGCCAGGTGCCCGATGACGTCGTGAACCAGGGTCGGGCATGGCCGTCGCCACGGACGTGGGACCGGGCGCGCCTGGTCGCTGCAGCGGCCGACGCCGCCGGAGCGGACCGGGAGGTCCTCCGGCTGCTCGTCGCCGGGATGGTCGGCACCGGCCCGGCGATCGAGCTGCTGCGCTTCGCCGACACGATGGACCTCCCCGACCCGGAGGACCTGCTGGCCGATCCGATGCTGCTGCCGGTCGACGGCAGGATCGACCTGCTGCTCGCGTCGCTCGCGGGCACTGTCACGGCGGTCGCCGCCGAACCGACCCTGGAGCGCTGGAACGCCGCATGGGAGGTGCTCGGCGTCGCCTGCGACGGAGGCCGGGCCGATGTCGCCGCCGTCTCGGCGACCACCCTGGTGGACCTGCGCGAGGACGGCTGGCCGGCACCGCGTCGTGCAGTCGCCTTCGCTCCGCTGCTCCGCGCCGCCGAGCTCGTCTGACCCACCTGGAGCACCTGTGGCCACCAGCACGCGCATCGCAGCGCTGACCGGCGACGACGCCGACCTGCTGTCCGCAGCACGTCTGCGCGCAGCACGCCTCCAGCCCTACCTCGCTTCCGCGATCTTCGCGCTCGTCCCGGTCGACACCCCCGGCCTCGGCACGTTCGCAGTGGATCGGTGGTGGCGTGTCTACGTCGACATGGAGGTCGCCCACGAGTGGGGGGTCGCCGCCACCGCGGCGGTGTTGGTGCACGAGGCACACCACGTGCTCCGCGACCACCACGACAGGGCGCGCAGGGCGGGCGTCATCACCGCGAGCCGGACCGCCTGGAACGTGGCTGCCGACGCCGCGATCAACGACGACCTCATCGCCGACGGCCTCCCGCTCCCGGACCCGGTTCTGCCCGTGCACATCGGCTGCCGTCGTGGTGGTCTCGAGGAGGCCTACTACCGCGCCGTGTTGGAGTCGATGTCCGAGAACCCGGAGCCGGTGTGCGGTTCCGGATCCGGCGGCGAACCCCTCGAGGTCGAGATCGACGCCGAACCGGAGTCCCCGGCGGAAGGGCTCGATCCCGTCGAGGCCGACGCCGTTCGCCGCAGCGTCGCGCACGACGTCATCCGTGCAGACGAACGGGGCGATGACGTCCATCCGAGGCTCGTCCGGTGGGCACGGACGCTGGTGACACCGCAGATCCCGTGGCGCACCCTGTTGCGCTCGACGATCGGACGCGACCTGTGCGCCTCGGTCCGCCACGGTGACGTGGACTGGCGCCGACCCCATCGCCGCAGCGGTATCGACCCGGACGTCCTGCGGCCCGGCCAGCGCCAGCTCCGACCGGCGGTGGCCCTCGTCATCGACACCTCCGCGTCGATGGATGCCGCGCTGCTCGCTGTCGCCGTCTCCGAGGTCGACTCCCTCCTGCACCGGGCCGGTGTCGCCCCGATCGACGTGGTCGTCTGCGACCACGAGGCCCTGGGACCTCAGCGGATCCACCGGCTCACCGATCTGCAGCTCTCCGGCGGCCGCGGGACCGACATGACCGAAGGGATCGCCGTCGCCGCATCCATCCGACCGACGCCGAAGGTGATCGTGGTGCTCACCGACGGCGAGACCGACTGGCCACGGTGCGCGCCGGCCCGGACGTCGGTGATCGCGGTGCTCATCGACGCTCCGGGGCGTGACCCGGCCCCGCCACCGACCGGACCGGGCTTCCGCGTCGTCCGGGTGGATCGGACGTGAACAGCACCTCCACGGCGATCATCGATCTCGGACGTCTCTTCCCGCGCCACGACGGCAGGAGCGCACCCGAGGACGGACCGACCGGACTCCGGATCGAAGGGCACCTCCCGGAGTGCCCCCACCGGCATCGTCCGGCGGTCGGTTGCGACTGGTGCCTGTCGGAGCTGTCGAACGCCGGGGTCCGCCGCTGCGCCGATCTCGCCCGTGATGCCCGGGCCCTCATCGAGGACCACGATCGTCGCTGCGGTGACGTGTCCGTCGCGTGGGTCGTCGCCGCTGGCGGCGTGCTCGACAGCGCTGCCGAGGGCGCCGAGGGGACGCTCGTCGTCGGATCGGTCATCGAGCTCCGGGAGCGCGTGCACCGCATGCTCCTCGATGAGGTCGCTCCCCTCCGGAGACGGATCGACCTCGCGGTCGCACCGGGTGGATCGGTCGAGTCGCGGTGCGTGCGCAGCGCGGCGCTCCTCACCACCAGCGCCCTCCAACGACCCGAGCTCTCGGGGGAGCTCGCAGCACTCCCCTCCCACGTCCGCGCCGCCATCGACGCGACCGGCCACCTGCTGTCCGCGAACGCACGGACATCCGGGTTGCTCGCGGTCGCCGAGTCCATCCACTGGGACGGGCTGCCACTGCTGCGCACCCAACCCGACTGGCGTCGCACGTGCCGTCCCGAACCGACGACGACCTCGGTCCCGTCGTTGGAGGCACTGGTCATGGAAGCCACGACCGCGGAGATCACCGAGCGGGTCACCGCGATCGTCTCGGATCTCCTCGCAGCGGCCGATCCGGTACGCCATCGTCTCGCACACCGGGTGGAGCTGTCGGCGCCGACGCGGGCGTTGACGTTGCGGATGGGTCGCATCGACTGGACGCGCACGTTCGTCGACTCGGGTCGCAGCCGTTGTTGGCTCCGCGACCGCTGCTCGATCCTCATCCCCTGGGTGGTCGCGGTCGCGCTGGACGAAGGCGACCGCATGGGCCTGACGAGCGCCACCCACGGTGACGCGCCTGACGTCGGCCGCCGCCGGGCGTAGCCTTCCGGCGGGT
>CAYSCB010000024.1:0-16500 GCA_964429335.1 uncultured Aquihabitans sp. | reverse complement strand
GGCGTACACGGTCAGATACCTGATGCCGGCATCGAGCGCTCCCCACACCGTGTCGAGCAGTGCCTCCTCGCCTGCGGCGTGACCGTCGGTTCGCGGCAGACCACGACGTTGCGCCCAACGGCCGTTGCCGTCCATCACGATCGCGACATGACGGGGGATGCGCTCGGCGTCCAGTGCGCTCAGCTCCACGCTCGGCACGCTGCCCCGGTCCGTTGGCAGACTCGGCACATGACCTCTCTGCTCGATGCCCATGTGATCATCACCGGCGGCTCCGAAGGCATCGGTCGTGCGATGGCAGACGCCGCCATCGCACGTGGGGCGACGGTCTCGATGATCGCCCGTCGATCCGGACCGCTCGAAGCCGCCGCCGCAGAGCTCGGCTCGTCAGCACGATGGGCTGTCGCCGACGTGAGTGACCGGCAGGCGTTGAGATCCGCCGTCGATGTGCTCGTCCAACGGTCAGGACCCTGCGACCTGCTGGTCGCCAACGCCGGCTACAGCCTTCCCGGCCGGTTCTGGGATCTGCCCGACGACGAGTTCCGCGCCGAGATGGACGTCAACTACCTCGGCGCTGTGCACGCCGTCGCTGCCGTGCTGCCCTCGATGCGGAAGCGAGGGAAGGGACACCTCTGCTTCGTCTCGTCGACGGCCGGCCTGCTCGGCGTGTACGGCTTCAGCGCCTACGCACCGACCAAGTTCGCGCTCCGTGGACTCGCGGAGTCGCTCCGATCGGAGCTCGCTCCCGACGGCGTGGCGGTGAGCGTGCTGTGCCCACCGGACACCGACACTCCCGGCTTCGCGAAGGAGAACGAGGTCAAACCGGCGGAGACCGCCGCGATCTCGGGCACGATCAAGCCGATGGAGGCACGGCGGGTCGCCGAGAAGGCGATGAGGGGGATCGAGCGGGACCGGTTCACGATCTGCGTCGATCCGATGACCGCCGCACTTGCGCGAGGGGCCGGGCTCCTGGCTCCGGTCATCCGACGGACGATGGACCGTCAGGTACGCGGAGCCCAGCACCAGCCGTGAATCCGGACGGGCTCTCCTGCTCGATGTGTGGGTCGGCGCCGGCGAATCTGGGGGTCGAGATCGACAGGTTGTGTCGATCTCGACCCCCGTGTCGCCGAACGACCTCCTCCACGACGTCGAGATCGATGAAGTCGCGAGAACCGTCGAGGATCTCACCCATGATCTCCCGTGCGGCAGCGAGACCCTCGGCACGTCTCGGATCCGCTTCGCGCGCACGAGCCTGCTCTTCGGAACCGAAGACGACCATCAGGTAGAGCTGGAGCGGATCGTGTTGGTCGCGCATCGCTGTGGTCCTGATGAGGCCCGAGTCCGGTTGCTCGACGTCACGCAGTCGGGTGAGCAACTCACCCAACCGGTCCTCGGTCCCCGGCTTCAGCCTGGTTCGGATGATCTGAGCCCACACGGTCGACCTCCTCACTCCGAGCGATCTGCCGGGACACGCGCAGGCTACGTCGCTAGCTCGTCGGCTGGTTCGTCGGCTGGTTCGTCGACCCGGACCACCCCGGTACCGAGAACGTTTGACGTCGATTATCGACGTCAAACGTGCCGAGTTCGGGGGAGGTGCTCCCCCCTCCCCCCAGATGGGTCATCGCTGTCAGTAGCCGAGGCGGTCGAGGGACCCCGACCTGGACTGCCAGTCCTTGTCCACCTTGACGAACAGCTCCAGGAACGCTCCTTCGGGCAACTGCCGTCGGACGCGCGTCCCGACCTCCTTGAGCACCGAACCGCCCTTGCCGATCACCATGCCCTTCTGGGACTCGCGCTCGACGAGGATCTCGACGCGGATGTGCGGCCACTCCCACTGCGTGGTCCGCGTCGCGATCGAGTGCGGCAGCTCCTCCCGCGTCACAGCCAGGAGCTGCTCACGCACCAGCTCGGCGACGCGGAAGCCTTCCCCGAGGTCGGTGACCTCACCGTCCGGATACCACATGGGACCGACGGGCATCCTCGACCGCAGGTGCCCGACCAGCTCCTCCACACCCCTGCCGGTCCGGGCCGAGACCGGGAAGTAGGACTCGAGGTCGAGCTCGCTTGCCACCGACAGCTGCTCGGCGATCCTCGACGGGTCGGCACGATCGACCTTGTTGAGCACCACGACGGCATCGCGCGGAACCCGTCCGGCGACGAAGCGGTCCCCCGGCCCGATCCGCTGGGTAGCGTCGAGGACGAGGCACACCACGTCGACCCCCGCGAGCGCATCCGATGCCGTGTGGTTCAGGCGCTCACCCATCAACGTGCGCGGTCGGTGGATCCCGGGCGTGTCGACGAACACGATCTGCACAGCGTCGTCGGTGAGCACGCCACGGATCTGGTGTCGGGTCGTCTGTGGCTTGTCGGACACGATCGAGACCTTCTCGCCGAGGATCCGGTTGAGCAGCGTGGACTTGCCGACGTTCGGCCGTCCGACGAGCGTCACGAAGCCTGACCGGAACGTCTCCTCGCCGGGGTTGTCGTTCATGTCTCTCCGTCGGTCGTCACGCCCTCGGCAGGACACAGGAGGACGCTGGCCACCCGACGGCCGTCGACTCGCTCGACGGTGATGGTCACACCACCGAGCTCGACGACATCGCCGGCCGACGGCACCCGGCCGAGCGTGCCGAACACGAGGCCACCGATGGAGTCCCAGGTGCCCTCCGGCAGGGCGAGGCCCAGACGCTCGTTCACCTCACCGACGTTCAGGGTCGCGTTCACGAGGTACCCGTCATCACCGACTGCCTCGACATCCACCGCCTCCTCGTCGAACTCGTCGTGGATCTCGCCCACGAGCTCCTCCAGCAGGTCCTCGAGGGTCACGAGGCCCGCGGTACCGCCGTACTCATCGACAGCGACCGCGACATGGGTGTTGCGCGCCTGCATCTCTGTCAGCAGCTCGGCGACACGCTTGGTCTCGGGCACGAACAGCACTGGTCGAGCAGCACCGAGCACCGGCAGCGTCCCGTCGCCGCTGCGCTCCATCTCGTATGCGTCCTTGGCGTAGAGCATGCCGAGAACGTCGTCGGAGCTCTCGCCGTACACCGGGAAACGGCTCCGACCGGTCTCCATCGACAACACGACGGCGTCGGTCACGGTCGCGCTCGAACCGATCGCCACGACATCCGGTCGCGGGACCATGATCTCGCGGACGACGGTGTCGCCGAAGTCGATGATCGACTCGATCAGCTCGCGCTCGGACTGCTCGATCACCGCGGCCTCCGCAGCCTCCTCAGCGAGAGCGAGGATCTCCTCCTCGGTGACGAACGGACCCTTCTTCAGCCCCTTGCCCGGCAGGATCACGTTGGCGATCCCGATGAGCATCCGGGCAGGCAGACGGAGGACGCGTCCGACGAGCTCCACGAGCGGCGCCGTCGACAGCGCCGCACGGTCGGTGTGCTGCAGCGCCCAGGTCTTGGGGGCTGCTTCGGCCAGCGTGAACAACACGACGACGTTCAAGATGATGCCGATCCCGACCCCGAGCGGACCGAACAGCCGGCCGGCGAGCACACCGACGAGCGCTGCCTGGACCGTCTGCACGATGTTCACCGCGAGGTACACAGCGTTGAGGTCGCGCTCGAGGTGCTCGACGATCCGCTGCACACGACGGCCGTTCCGGTGGTCCGACTCAGCGAGGGAAGCAGCGCGTCCCCGCGTCATCCGTGTGATGGCGGTCTCCGCCACCGCCAGCAGCGCGGCGACGAGGACCAGGACGACGACGACGACCAGGAGGACGAGATCCGTGCGCGTCACGGTTCCGTCCAGGGATCGCGGGACGGTGATCGCCCGAACTGCTCGAGCAGCTCTCGTTCCCTGGCCCACATCCGTTCGCGTTCGGCCGGATCGGCATGATCCCACCCGCACAGGTGCAACCCACCGTGGGTCACGAGCAGGGAGAGCTCGCTCGCCGGATCGCCGGCGTGATCGGGAGCCTGGGTGATGGCCACCTGCGGGCAGATCACGACGTCGCCGACGATGCCGCCACCGGGCCCGCCGGCGTCGACCCCGTCGAGCGGGAACGACAGCACGTCGGTCGGCCCGACACCTCCGAGGTGCTCCGCGTTCAGCTCGGCCATGCGCTCCGCCGACACGACGAACAACGTCGCATGCGCCGTCGGTGGTGCACCCTCGGCCTCCAGCACGTCGGCGAGAAGGACACCGAGCCCGTGCAGATCGACTGGGAGCGCCTCGCCGGGCGCACCGCGGTCGTCCACGG
This sequence comes from uncultured Aquihabitans sp., assembly GCA_964429335.1. Classification (GTDB taxonomy): domain Bacteria; phylum Actinomycetota; class Acidimicrobiia; order Acidimicrobiales; family Microtrichaceae; genus Dermatobacter. The sequence goes on along the minus strand of CAYSCB010000024.1, from coordinate 12,284 downwards.
TCTCGACGACAGGACGCCGGAGCCGCTCGTCCATCGCGTCGACCAGCCTCAGGCGCGCTGGGCGTAGGCGTCGACGATGTCAGCGACGATGCGGTGACGGACGACGTCCTGCCCGGTCAGGTGCACGAACGCGAGGTCGTCGATGCCCTCGAGGATCCGCTGCAGGTCCACCAGCCCGGAGCGGCCGCCGGGGACGTCGACCTGGGTCACATCTCCGGTGATGACCGCCTTGGAACCGAAGCCGAGCCGTGTCAGGAACATCTTCATCTGCTCGGGCGATGTGTTCTGTGCCTCATCGAGGATGATGAAGCTGTTGTTGAGCGTCCGGCCACGCATGAACGCGAGCGGTGCGACCTCGACGCTCCCCCGCTCCAGCAGCTTCTGAGCGGCGTCGGCCCCCACCATGTCGTGCAACGCGTCGTAGAGCGGTCGGAGGTACGGGTCGACCTTCGCCATTAGATCGCCGGGCAGGAAGCCGAGCCGCTCCCCGGCCTCGACCGCCGGTCGGGTCAACACGATGCGCTCGACGTCCTTGCGCTGCAACGCCTGCACCGCCATGGCCACGGCGAGCCAGGACTTGCCGGTTCCTGCCGGTCCGATGCCGAACGTCACGATGTTGCCGGCGATCGCGTCGACGTAGCGCTTCTGGCCGCTCGTCCGGGGTCGGACCCGACCACCACGGTGCGTTCGCAGCAGCTCATGGGTCAACACCTCGGAGGGGCGCTCGTCGGCCCGCACCATGTCGATGGTCCGTCGTACGACGTCACCGCCGATGCGATGGCCCTGTTCGAGCACCAGCACGAGCTCCTGGAACACACGACCGACACGATCCGCCTCGTCGCCGATGATGGAGATCTCGTTGCCGCGGACGGTGATCGCCGCGGTCGGGAAGGCGTCCTCGACGACGTCGAGCAACTCGTCGCGCGGTCCCAGGAGGTCGGTCATGAGGTGGTTCCCGGCGACGTGGACCACCGTCGGGTTCGGAGCCGCCCGTTCCTCGGTCGTCGTGCGCGCTGGTTCCATGAGCGGGCACAGTGTACCGATGGCCTCGACAGCGGATCAGGGCGGTTCCGACGCGACACCCGACGGTGAACTCGAGGTCGAAGCGGCAGACCTCCACATCCAGCTCGAGATCGAAGCCCGCAGGCGGGAACGGTGGATCCGCCACCGGTTGAGCGAGGAGGCGACGCTCGGCGGGGTCCTGGCCGCGGCGATCGACGAGGAGGTCGCCGTCCAGCTGCTCACCGGTGACCGGGCGTCCGGCCGACTCGTCGCGGTCGGATCGGACGTCATCGAGCTGCGACGCCGCCACGCCCGGACCTGGGTCGCCACTGCAGCGGTCGCCGCACTGGAGGTCGGTGCACGGCTCGCCGCTGCCGGGCCGCCGACGTCGAAGGTGAGCATGCTCGGGGTCCTCGGCGACCTCGTCGAACACCGCACGGAGGTCCTGCTCACGCTCGCCGGTGGCACCTCGATCCACGGAGAGATGCTCGCCGTCGGTGACATCGCGACCGTCGGCACCGGTCCCGGCGATCGGACCGCCTACGTGCCGGTCGCCGCGATCGTGACGATCAACCTCGTCACCTGACGCACGCGGCGACACCGTGGCCGCTCATCGGCCCGCTGTGTCCTCCATCTCGATGGATTCGATGTCGGCATCGGTCACCTCCATCGATCCCGGATGGATGCGACAGCGCTCGATGAACTCGGCGACCTCGCTCTCCTTCAGGCGGATCACACGTCCGAACCGGTAGGCAGGCAGCTGCCCGTCATCGATGAACCGGTAGAGCGTCCGGGGCGTGACCCCGAGCCGCCGAGCAGTCTCCGCCGTGTTCAGCCATTCGATGTTCGCGGTGCTCACGACCACGACGCTACGCCCACCTCACCGCGGCGGCAAGACCTGACACCTGGGACCCTCTGGAGGTTGTCCGTGACATCTCGAACCTTGATTACCTGAGATTTCAGATACCTCAACCTTTGTCGACCCTCTTGACAGCATGCCAGGTCATCCCGTATCACTTGCAACGCATGACGCAGACCCGGCACTGGAGCGGACTCCGGCGCTGAACGGGAGGGAGAGACGGTGAGACCGTTCAGAGCTCAGGAGCACCGAGATGACGACGAACCGCCACGGCGGCGCGTCGTCGACGGGCGGGGGCAGCTCCCATCAGGGCGGGCGACGCTCGGCGCAGCTCTCGTCGTGCTGGCCGCCGCGGGGGTTCTCACGGCGCACCGGGCCGCCACACGACCACCCACGACACGTTTCGTCGTCGCGGCGCACGACGTCCCCGCCGGTTCGACACTCCGGAAGAGCGACCTCGGCACCCTCGCCATGGAGCTGCCGTCCGGGGTCGGGTCGGTCACCGCCGCGGATGCCCGCAAGCTCATCGGCACCGTCACGCTCCACCCGCTCCGAGCGCTCGATCTCGTCCGTCCGGACGACGTCGCCGCGGGGGCCGACGCACCGGACGCGGGTTCGGTCGAGGTACCCGTCGAGATCGACCGAGCCCGTTCGCTCGGGTCCTCGTTGCGGGCCGGAAGTCGCGTGGACGTGTTGTCGACCGATCCTGACGGTGACGGAACCGTCGTGCTCGCCAGAGACGTGCTGGTCGTCGCCGCCGACCGCCGCGACGACGGCTTCGGGAGCTCCGGCGCAACGAGCTTCAGGCTCGCGGTCCCGGACTCTGCGACCGCCACCGCCGTGGTCGACGCGTCGGTGCGATCCCGGATCACGCTGGTCCTTCCGGACACGGCGGCGACCCGTGGCTGATCGTCATGTCGTCCTCGGCCTCGCCCGTTCACGGGCTCCGTGGTTCGGAGAACTGGCCCGTTGGGCGACGACCGCCGTCGCACCGATCGACTTCGTGAAGACCCTCACCTGCGAAGAGGCCCGCGCCGTGCTCGGGACCGGTCGATCGGTGTCGGTCGTCCTGCTCGACGCCGAGTTGCCCCGCCTCGACCGAGGTGTGATCTCGGCCGCCGCGCAGATCGGGGTCCCGACGATCCTCGTCGGTCGGAGCGGAACGCGCGACTGGGAGTCGCTCGGGTGCAGCGCCAGGATCGGAGCCGACTTCGAGCGCGACGAGCTCGTCGAGATGCTCGATCGCGTGGCTCGCCGAGTCGCTCCACCTGCTGCGGGTACCGAGCAACGGGTCGACCTGACTGCTCCGGTCCCGACAGGAAGCCTGGTCGGGGTCATCGGCACGGGTGGCAGCGGATGCTCCACCATCGCGATGGCGCTCGCCCAGTCCTGGGCCGACGACGGGAGCGACGTCGTGCTCGTCGACGGGTGCCGACGTGCCGACCTCGCGATGTACCACGACGTCGGCGACGTCATCCCGGGCCTCCCAGAGCTCGTCGAGATGCACAGAGGCGACGACGCGGACCCGGAGGAGATCCGGCGTCTGGAGTTCGACACGAACCGTGGCTACCGGTTGCTCCTCGGCCTTCGACGACCTCGGGACTGGGCGGGACTCCGGGCACCGGCGATCGCCGCAGCGTTCGACGGCCTGCGACGCAGCCACGACGCCGTCGTCGTCGACCTCGAAGCAGATCTCGACACCGAGGCGGACACCGGCTCGGCGGACGTGGAGGACCGCCATGCCGTGGCGCTGTCCGTCGCACGACGAGCGGATGCGATGCTCGTCGTCTGCGACACCGACCTGAAGGGAACCCACGGCGCAGCCCGGCTCGCACAGGACCTCAAGGCTGTCGGCACCCCGGCCTCTCGCATCGTCGTCGTCGCCAACCGTGCGCCGAGAGCCTCCACGACCCGGTCAGCGACCGCGAGGGCGATCAGAGGGCTCGGAGGGAACGATCCGACGACGATCGCGTTCGTCAGGCCGCACCGTCACCTCGAAGGGGTCCACCACACCGCCGAGAGGTTCCCGGGTTCTCTCGGTCGTCCGGTGCTGTCCGCCGTGCGTGATGCACTCGGCGTCGACATCGAGTCGGCGGCGAACGAACCACAGCGGGTCCGCATCGGCGAGCTCGGCGTGACCGCGGGATCCTACCGATGAGCCTGCTGACCGAGTCCCCCGTCTCCCCCCTCCAGGAGATCGAGCAGACGGTGCAGCACCGAGCGAACTCGATGGCGCTCGACGTCGACAGCACCGACGGCGAATCGCGCCTGCTCGAGCTCATCCGTGACGCCGTGCACCAGTGGTCCGAGGACCATCAGCGAGGGCGGCGCCCGTTCGACCTCCCCGATCCCGAAGGCGTCACCGAGCGGGCGTTCCGGAACCTCGCCCGCTACGGGCCGTTGACGGAGCTGCTCACCGACGACGACGTCTGGGAGATCATGGTCAACGCACCGGACGAGATCTTCGTTCGGCGGCACTCGGGAGGGAGCCGATTCCACCACGAGGTCTTCCACGACGACGACCACGTCGCACGGACGCTGACGAAGCTGCTGGACGACGCCTCTGCAGCACATCGCAAGCTCGACCCGGTCGACGGCCTGCAGGACGCCCAGCTCGATGACGGGGCACGTCTCCACATCGTGCACGGCGATCTCAGCCGCGGCGGCCATCTGATGGTGAACATCCGCAAGTTCACCGGCGTCGCGATCACCCGGCTCGACGAGCTCGTCACGCGTGGCTCGGTGACGAAGGCTGCCGCTCGGTTCCTCACCGCAGCGGTGCAGGCCAGGCTGAGCATCGTGTTCGCCGGGGCACCGGGTGCCGGCAAGACCACGCTCCTGTCGTGCTGCACCGCCGAGCTCGATCCGTCCCTGCGGGTCGTGATCGCCGAGGAGGTGTTCGAAGCGGACGTCGCGAACGTGGCGAACGTCGCGAGCATGCAGACCCGGCCTGCCCGGACCGACCGTCCCGCGATCGACCTCCGCAGGCTCGTCGCCGGATTCCTGCGGATGGCTCCGGACGTCGCGATCGTCGGCGAGGTCAGGGATCGAGAGGCGCTGCCCCTGCTCATGACTCTGTCATCAGGGGTCACCGGATACACGACGATCCACGCCGGAACCGCCCGCCAGGGACTGACGCGCCTGAGGTTCCTCGCCCAGCTCTCTGAGTCGTCCGCGGATCTTCCGATGAGCGCCCTGAACCACCTCGTCAGCGACTCGGTCGACGTGGTCGTCCACACCGAACGGGGTCCCGACGGTCCGAGGGTCAGCGGGATCATCGCCGTCGAGGACCTCGTCGCCGGGCCCGAGTCGATGCAGTTCACGGTCACCGACGTGTTCGGCAGGGAGGCCGGCGATGACGAGCTGACCTGGAGCGGACTCGTTCCTGTCAGAGCAGCCGAGCGCATGGCGACGCGGGGCATCGACCTCCGGGCGCTGCTCGAGGAGTCGGACCGGTGACGTCGATCCTGCTCGCTGTGTGCGCGGCGACGGGTGTCCACCTGCTGGTCACACCCTCGCGACCACCACGAGACCGAACCATCACGCGATGCTCCGATGTGCCGCGCCGACTCCACCAGCGAGCGACGGCCGCGCTGCTGCGTGCCGGACTCGTCGACATCAGTCCGACCCAGTTCATGGCGACGGTGACGCTGATGGCGACCGTCGCGACCGTGGGAGCTTCGCTCGTCATCGGACCGGGTCCGGGAGCGCTGATCGTCGGCGCGATCGCCGGATCCTGGCCTGTGGCCATGTGGCGATCCCGCCGGGCAGCCACGAGACGAGCAGCGCAGGAGCACTGGCCTCGCCTGATCGAGGAGCTCAGGGTGCTGACCGGCCCGATGGGTCGCCCGATCCCGCAGGCACTCCTCGAGGTCGGTGCTCGGGGACCGCTCGAGCTGCGCGGCGCGTTCGCAGCCGCGCAACGGGAGTGGTCCCTCACGACCGACTTCGAACGGACGGTCACCGTCCTCAAGGATCGACTGGCCGATCCGACCGCCGATGCAACGTGCGAGACGTTGTTGGTCGTCCACGAGGTCGGCGGGGATCTCGATCGTCGCTTGGCCGCGCTCGCCGAGGATCGGCGCCGCGACGTCCATGACCGCAAGGACGCGACGGCCAAGCTGGCAGGCGCCCGCACGGCCCGCCTGTTCGTGATTCTCGTGCCGGTGGGTATGGCGCTCGCCGGGGTCAACGTCGGCGATGGCCGTGCCGCCTACCGGACGACCGGCGGTCAGGCGATCGTGATCATCGGGATCGCGATGATCGCCGCATGCTGGCTGTGGGCGGCGCGGATGATGCGACTGCCGACCGAAGAGCGGGTGTTCGACCGATGAGCGGCGCGGAGCTCCTCCTGCTGTGCGCTGCGGCGCTCGGGCTCTCGATCCTGTTCGGTGAGCTCCGTTGGTTCCGCCGACGATCGCTCCTGGCGCGCCTGCGGCCCTACGGGCCGACGGGTACGACCACGCTGTCCCCCACTCCCAGCTCGTCTCCGACCGCGGTCCTGGTCGCGCTCACGGATCAACTCGTCGACCGTGTCACCGGGACCCTCGGCATCCGTGACGATCTCACCGTCCGTCTCGCCCGTGCGGATCTGCACTCGACCCCCAGCGCCTTCCGTTCCCGACAGGCCCTCCACGCAGTCGTCGCTCTGGCTGTCGGTGGTACGGCAGCGCTCCTGCTGCGACCCGGCCCGGTGACCACGCTGATGCTCCTGATCGGCGTGCCGGCCCTGGCGGTGCTGATCCCAGAACAACGACTGTCGAGCCGGATCGCCAGGCGGAGCCATCGCCTGCAGCTCGAGCTGCCGGTGATCGCCGAGCAACTCGGCATCCTGATCGATTCCGGGACGTCACTCCCCGCTGCGATCACCCGGGTCTCCCGTCGGGGGCGAGGTGCGAGCGCCGAGGACCTCCACCGTGTCGCTCTCCGGATCCGCGGGGGCACCTCCGAGACCGCCGCCCTCGCCGAATGGGCGGAACGCACCGATGTCGAAGCCGTCAGACGCCTCGTCGCCGTGCTGTCCCTGCACCGCGAAGCCGGCGATCTGGGACGCCTGATCTCCGAGGAAGCACGAGCGATCCGAGCCGAGACGCATCGCGAGCTCCTGGAGCGGATCGAGCGGCGAGGTCAGCTCGTGTGGATACCGGTGACGGTCGCGACCCTCGTACCGGGCCTGTTGTTCCTCGCCGTGCCGTTCGTCTCGGCCCTTGCCCAGGTGAGCGGGCCATGACCACCCCGACGACCGACCGGCGACCGTCGGGCCCGGATCCAACGAAACAAGGAGAGAGACATGCGATCACCAACCACCCGATCCCGGACGAACACCGACGGTGCCACGCCGGGCGTGCGCCGTCGTACCCGTCGATCGGAGATCGCCGAGGGCGTCATCTCGACGGCGATCGCCGTGCTCATCGTCGCGTTCCTCGGCATCGCCCTGTGGAAGGGCTTCGACACGATGATGAACCGGGCGACGGACCGGACCCAACAACAGGTCGAGCAGATCGGTGGATGACCCGACGGCATGAGCGCGGGAGCGGGTTGCTCGGAACGCTCATCGGGATCGGAGCGATCGTCGCGATGATCGGACTCGCAGCGAACGTCTGTCTCGGCCTCTGGACACGATCGACGATCGAGGCCGTCGCTCAGGACGCGGCCCGCGACATCGCCGCCACACCAGGGGCTGAGATTGACCCGGCGAGGATCGACGCGGTGCTCGGCCGGGCACGGGATCGGCTCGGGGTGGTCGGCGACCGAGCCAGCCTCGTGGTCGAACGGATCGATGGAGCCGTCACGTTGCACGTCCGACATCCCGGCGTCTCACTCCTCCCGCGTCTCGTGGCGCACCGGGCTGCGTTCGGATCCCTCGACGAGCGCATCGTCGTCCGACGGGAAGGCGCCGCGTGAGGTCGATCCGGCTGACCACGCGGGCGTCGACCGATCGTGGCGAACGAGGAGCCGTCGCCGGACTCGAAGGCGTGGTCTTCGGCGTGCTCATCCTCGTCGCCGGCACGATCGTCGTGGTCAACGCCTGGTCGGTGCTGCAGACCCGCCGAGCCCTCGACGGCGCGGCTCGCGAGTACCTGCGCGCCTACACCGAGAGCGAAAGCCCCGACGCCGCGATCACCGCCGGCCGACGATCGCTCGACGCTGTCCTGTCCGGTGAACGACGTGGCGGACTGCACGCATCGCAGCTCCGCCTGGAGGAACCCGACCCGTCCGGGTTCGGTCCCTGCGCTGATGCGTCCGTCGTGTTGTCCGTCGAGGTGCCCGCAGCTCGGGTTCCGTTCATCGGCGAGGTCGCCTCGACGACGGTGCGTGTCGCGCACACCGAGATGATCGACGCCCACCGGGAGGTCCGGACCGGAGCGACCTACGATCCGGGAGCGACGCCCTGTGGGTCCTGAGACCACCACCCACGGGTCGTCGGCGGTGGGCGAACGAGCAACCGCGCTCGTCCTCGTTCCGGCGTTGATGCTCGTCTTGATCGTCCTTGCCTCGATCGCTCTCGACCTGAGCGCCGTCGCCGGCTCACAACGCAGCACCGAGCGCATCGTCGCCGCAGCGGTGGACGACGCTGCGGGGATGATCGACGGGCGCGCCCACCAGATCGACGGGACGGTGAGCATCGACCGCTCGGCCGCCGAGCGGGTGGTACGTGCCCGCCTCGACGACGCCCGACTGCGCGGCCGCATCACCGACATCCGCGTCACGGTGACCGACACCACGGTGGAGGCATCGGTGCGGGTCGAGACCCCGCACATCTTCCTGCATGCCGTTCCTGGGATGGCGGACCGGGCGCTGTCGGCTCCGATCCACCTGCGGGCACGGCTGCGCACCTGAGGATCACCACCGGGAGGAGCAATGGACGAGCTCGCGACCCTTGAACCCACTCGACTCGCCGAGATCGGCGGGCCGAGTGGACTCAGCCGGAGCACGGCCCACCGAGGGCGGATCGACCGCGGACGCGACGACGCCGGAGGGCTCGTCGTCAAGAGCGGGCGGGGCGGTGACCGCGCTGGTCTCCGTCGCGAAGCGGAGGTGATGCGGGTCGTCGGGAACAACTCGCTGGTCCGACTCGTCGAGCTCCGCGACCATCCGGACCTCACCGAGCTGGTGCTCCGTGACACCGGAGGACCGTCGCTCGCCGCAGCGCTCGGCACCGCGGCGCGGCGACCATCGGAGTCGTTGCGCCTCCTGGCCGAAGCCTGCGACACGGTCGCTCGACTCCATGCTGCGGGCTGGGCCCACGGGCGGATCGCTGCGGACCACGTCCTCCTCACCCCCCGCGGTCGGATGAGGCTGTGCTCGCTCCGCGACGCCGTGCCGATCGACGTCGACGCGAGCGTCGCCCGCAACGACCGCAGTGCGTTGCTGCGTATGGTCGACGACTGGGTTCGGTCCCCGACCACGTCGAGGTCGGCATCGACACCGGTCGCCCGTCTGTGCGCCGCACGGGTCGCCCGATCGACACGTCGCCTCCCCGACGACCCCGATCCGATCCTCCTGTCCCGCATCCTGCGCCGTTGCAGCCCGCGACCCGGACCAGGGGCACGAGCGGCCCTGATCGGACTCGCGATCTCGATCCCGCTGGCAGTCACTTCGGCCATCGCGCTCGGACGGCCCGACGTCCCGGAACCGAGCGTCGCGCCGGCGTCGACACGTTCGACGAGAACCACAGATGTGAGCACGCGCGCGAACACGCCCGCGAGCACGACCACCGCTCCGGGCGTCGACCTCATGATCCCCTGTGCGGCACCGGTCGCCTCCGGTGGCGCCGACGTCGACGGCGACGGCTGTGCCGACGTCGTGGAGGTCGACGGGAACACCGTGGTGATCGGACCCTGGCGGTTCCGCCTCGGAGCTCCCGACGACGTCGTGGCGGTGGGCGACTGGGACTGCGACGGCCGTGCGACCGCAGCGGTCCTGCGTCGCTCGAGCGGTGAGGTGCACGTCTTCGACGAGTGGGCCACTGACTCGAACCCGGCGACGGGGCGACTCGTCGACTCGGTCGCCGACGCCAGCGGGATCTCCTCCCCGACCGACGGCTGCGGCCCGCCGCTCGTGACCCGCACCGACGGTTCGACGACTCAGGTGGCACTCCGATGAGGCGCCGGTCGCGAGCACGGGCCGCGATGCACCTGGCGGCTCTGCTCCTGGCGGAGGTCGCTGCGGCACGGTTCGTCCTGGGTGCCCTCGGTCCGGACAGCCCCGCCTCGTGGCAGCTCAGGACGCCGCGCGAGTGGCACGGCCAGGACCCTCTCGACGCAGCGGCGCAGATCGCCGGGATCGTGGCGCTGGCGATCCTCGCCTACCTCGCCGTCATCACGATGGTCCACCTCGTCGCCCTCGGTGCCACATGCGTCCCCTCATCCCGATCGCTCGGGCTGTCCCTCTCGCGCCTCGCGACGAGGACGGGTCCCCGATGGCTCACCTCGCTCGCCGTCACGGCGACCTTCACCGGTGTCGGGGTCACGGGCTGCAGCGCCACGCCTCCCGAGCGCCCTCCGGCGACGATGGTGCTCGAGACACCCACCCCACCAGCGGATTCCACTGCACCGGTCACGATGCTCCTCGACCCGTCCCGAGGACCCGACGTCTCAGCACCCCACCAACCGACGGCGGCATCGCAGAGCGAGCCGGTTGACGGCGCTGAGGAGACCCGCCAGGCGCCCACCGCACCCGCACCGCCGCAGACCGTCGAGGTGCTCCGCGGCGACAGCCTCTGGTCGATCGCCGAGCGAGAGGTGAGCGCACGACTCGGTCGGGACGCGCGGCCCTCCGAGGTGAGGCCGTACTGGCTCATCGTCATCGAGATGAACCGCTCACGGCTCGTCGACCCATCCGACCCGGATCGCATCTACGTCGGCCAGCTCCTGATGCTGCCCTGAGCCCCCGTCACCGATCGCGCACCTGGAGGACACCCACCCGCCGGACACCGACGGGGCTACCATGCGGGTCGTGGGGGTGCTCATCGTCGTCGCCGTGCTCGTTGCGGTCGTCGCCGCGTTCCGCGGGACGTGGTCACCGTGCGGCATGTCGATGCTGTCGACGGTCACCCCGCTCGCCGAGGCCGGTCGGGGACACCGCTACAGCTGGACGGCCTCGTGGTTCTTCGGGGGTGCGGTGATGGGTGGAGCCACCACCGGTGTCGTCTCTGCGATGCTCGCGGCCGGCGTCCACGCCATCGGACTCACATCGTCGACCACCTACGCCGTCGCTGCCGCCGCAGCGGTCATCGCAGCGGCAGTCGACGGGGCGTGGATCGGATCGCCGATCCCCCACCACCGACGCCAGGTCAACGAGGACTGGCTCGGTCGGTACCGACCGTGGGTGTACGGCATCGGGTTCGGCTGGCAGATCGGCACCGGTCTGGCCACCTACATCATGACCGCCGGGGTGTACCTGGTCGTGCTGCTCGGCGCCCTCACCGGATCACCGGCGGTCGCGTTCGGGGTGTGCGTCGTGTTCGGGGCCTGTCGGGGGTCCATGGTGCTCGCCGGTGCCACGATCACCTCCGCCGATCGCCTCCGCCGCTTCCACGAGCGCTTCGAGGCATGGCGTGAACCGGTTCGACGTGCAGTCATCGCCATCGAGATCGTCGCCGCCGCGGTCCTGGGCCTCTCCGGTGGCCCTGCGTCGCTGGCATGGGCGATCGGCGCAGCCGGCGCAACGACCGTCGCCGGGGTCGTCCGGATGGGGCGTCGGACGACCCCGGCGCCGATGCCGGACGCCTGCTCGGTACCTGGTTCTGTGGCCTGACCCAGGCCGATGATGCCGCCGGAGAACACCGGCGAGTAGTGTCGGTTCCCACGTACGGCACCGGCCCGGACCGCCTTCCGGCGTCGTGTCACCCCCGAAGAGCCGACTCCGCTCCGTACAGAAAGGCACGGCCGCCGAATGCGCGTCCCCGCAGCAGCCATCTCCTTCCCCGACGAGGACCGGGAGTGGATCCTCAGCCAGATCGACGAGTGCCTCCGTTCCGGGCAGTTGACGCTCGGCCAGATCGGCCGTCAGCTCGAAGCGGAGTTCGCCGAGGCACACCAGGTCGCCCACGCCGTCAGCGTCAGCTCGGGAACGAGCGCCGTGGAGATCCCGCTGCGGGTCCTCGAGTGCCGCGGCAAGGAGGTGCTGGTCCAGGCCAACACCTTCTTCGCCACCGCCGCCGCCGCCATCTCCGCCGGAGCGAACATCCGCTTCGTCGACTGCGATCCGGCGACCATGGCGATGGATCCCGCAGCGCTCGAGGCTGCGATCAGCCCGAACACCGTCGGCGTCGTGGTGGTCCACATCGGTGGGTTCATCCCGCCGGCGATCCGGGACATCCAGCGCATCTGCGACGAGCACGGGCTGTGGCTGTTCGAGGACGCGGCGCACGCCCACGGCAGCTCGCTCGACGGGCAGTTCGCCGGCACCTTCGGCGTCG
>CAYSCB010000023.1:0-17133 GCA_964429335.1 uncultured Aquihabitans sp. | reverse complement strand
GAAGTGGCGGTACTCGTTGTCGAAGGAGAGGTCGCCGTCGAACCACAGCGAGCGGTCCTCGAGCCGGTCCAACAGCCAGTCGCGCAGCGCGGCCGCTTCGAGGTCCTGCCACGGCGTGCGGTTCCAGCGCCGCTTGTTCTCGGGCCGTTCGACCAGCCCGACGTTGCGGTCGGACTCGATCAGCGCGATGCGGCGGCTCACGAGGTCGCGGTACCACTCGGGCCAGTGGGCCGGCAGCTCGGTGATGGGGATGGAGCGGTGGCGGGTGAACCACGCGGTCTCGGTGTCGCCGGTGGCGACCTGGCGGGCAAGGATGATCTCGAACGCCCGCTCACCGAGCTGCAACGGCGGTGGCTCCATCCCGTCGGGCAGGGTGAGCGGCTCGTCGGTCAGGCCGTACAGGTGCAGGCAGTGCCAGTCGAGCTCCTCCTGCGCGGCGACCATGCGGGCTTCGATCTGCTCCGCGTCGGCGCGGGCGGCGTCGAGCGCGGCGCGGGTCGGGACCCCGGTCGCAGCAACGGCCGATGGCTGCACCGCCGAGAGTTGCTGCGCGAGATCGTCGAGCTCACGTCCGCGATCGACCGGGCGCGGCGCGTCGGGCAGCGGGAACTGCTGCAGCTTGGTGCCGTCGAACTCGAAGAAGTTCTCCCACGCCACGTTGGTCTGACGAGCGCCCTTCGAGTCGGCGCCGTAGCCCTTGTTGTGGAACACCTGCTGCATCCAGAAGCAGGCGACCGACGAGTTGAGCAGCGCGAGCAGCCCGAGGTGGTCCTCGACCGTCGCCCCCTCCGGCAGCTTGATCACCGGTGCGGACCTGTTGAAGACCTTGCCGCCCCGATCGAGCACGAAGTGGTTGTGGGTCGCCACGAACGCAAACGCGATCGACAACGGCGTCCGGAGCCGGTCGAGCGCCACCTGGTGCCACTCCCACCAGGGCCGGCCCTCCTCGAAGTAGGTCATCTTGGCGAACGTTGCTCGGTTCCCCATGATCGTCCGACAAGGCCACAACCAGCGGTGGGTAGCCGGAAGGACGCCCACGTCGATGAGTTTCCCCTGTTCGTACGTGAAGATCGTGACGAGCTCCGACTCGGAGTTCCAATCCCGGACCTGGTCGCCGATACCGAGCTTCCAGACAACGATTGGTTCGACGCCCCGCCGGGAGAAATCCTCGAGACGCTCCACGAAGAAGACATCGTCAGCCGCCGAGATTCCGCCGAAGCCGATCGCGTTGATAGCTGTCGAGAGTTTGGTCGCGGCGCCCTCATCCAACTCCTGTTTCAACTCGGCGGCTCCGCCGCCGCCGATGCTCCACGGGTGGCTGGCGAACCGTGATCGTTCGGTGTCGGCCACGCTGATGTAGTCGGACTCGCTGCCCGGTTCGTCGATCTGGGCGACGATCGCCGACCACACCAGTCCCTTGGTCGGATCGGCAGGCGTGGAGGGTTCGCCGCGGATGCCCATGACCGACCGGACGGTGTCGGCCACCGGGGCCTGGTTCCGCCCGAACAGGATCACCGTCGGGGTGCCGTGACCCGGGATGTACGCGCCCGAGGTGTCGACCACATGGGTCAGGTCCCGTGTCGGCAGGAAGTCCCTGACGAGCTTGCGGCCCATCTCGCGCTTCATGAACGAGTTGGCGGTGATCATCCCGACGAACCCGGCTGAGGTCCCTCGTGCCGCGTCCGGCGTCGCGGCGAGGTGGAAGAACAGCTCGGTGAACGGCACGCCGAGGGAGTACTTGCCCGAGCACGAGTCCCACAGCTCGCGGTAGTTGGCGTTCGCCTGTTTGTCCTTCGGCACGATGTACGGCGGGTTGCCGACCACCGTGCTGTAGCTGCGACCGAGGAACGCCCGCATGTCGGCCGCGTTCTCGGTCTTGTACGCGTAGATGTGGTCGCCGCCCATGCCTTCGAAGCCGGGGAGCTGGCGGCGCACGAACCCGCCCCACAGCAGCGAGTCGCCGACCGCGACGTGGATGGGCAGGTCCGGTGCGTCGACCAGGCGGCGCTGCCCGCAGCGTCGCAGTCCGGCGACCAGCAACCGGAACCGGGCGATCGCCGCGGCGAAAGGGTTGATGTCGACGCCCCACACCGCGTCGAGCGCCCGTTGGGCCCGCTCGGCCGGGTCCATTGCCGGCTCGGCGTCGGTCCAGCGCTGCCACAGCCGCTCGAACGCGCCCAGGAGGAAGTGCCCCGACCCACACGTCGGGTCGATCAGCGTGGTGCGGGCCAGGCCGTGGGACTCGATCGCGGGTTCCAACGTGCGGTCCAGGATGAACTCCTCGACGAACACCGGCGTCTGCAACAGGGCGTAGGTCTTCTTCGCGTGCTCGGACAGGTCCTGGTACAGGTCGCCGAGGAACCGGGTGTCCCAGTCCACGCTGGTGAAGTCCGCCACCAGCGCACCGTCGTCGTCGGTGGCGCGCAACAGCGCCAACAGCGCGCTGCACGCGTCCGCGGACGGGTCGACCAGCCACAGCGGGTTGGCGTCACGGCCCAGCACACCGCCGAGGCCGGGCCGCGCCGCGTCGGTCGCGAACACGTGGTGCAGGTAGTCGCGGTCGCTCGAATGTGGATGGGCACGGAAGAAGTCGGTCTGCGCGGCCTTCGCCTCGTCGCCGCGGGCGCCGACAGCGGCGATCATCGCGTCGTCGAGGAGCCCGTTGTCCTCGCAGAAGCGCACGAACACGCATGCCAGCAGCCACCCGACCGCCACCTGGGTGAGCCGATCTTCGGACCACTCGGTGAACGTCCAACCGGTACGTTCCGCGTCGAACGCTTCGGCGTACTCGGCGCGGACCTTGTCGCCCACCTCCGGTTCGTTCTCCACGCGGGCCCGCAGGTCCGCGAGCAGTTCGGTGAGTTGCGCCTGCAACGTCGACAGCAGCACATCGGAGGCGATCACGCCGCGGCCCCTCCCGCTCGATGGGTGTTCCTGAGCCACGCCGGTGGCAGATCCAGCCACTGGCTCGACGACAGCACCGGCACCGGGGTGTCGTCCACCATCGGCAACGCCGAGGCGGTTCCGCCCAGCACCACCAGCCACAGGGTGCGCAACGACGAGCCGCCCGTGCCGACCGCGTCACGCAGCCGGTCGAGCGGCGCGGTCGCGTCGGTCTCCGCGTGGCGCACCAGCACGCCAGGGAACCACGCCAGCACCCGCTCCATCTGCGCGACCTCGTCGATCGTCGCGTCGATCGCCTGACCGGCGAGGATGCCCAGGTTCATCCAGTGGGCATCGGACGGGTCATCGGCGGCTTCGACGCTCGACCACGGCACCTCGTTGCGGTCCGCCGCGGCACGCAGGTGGTGCAGGAACCGTGACTCCAGATCGACCGGGGTGACGCCGGGGCTGGTGGTCTGGAACCGAGCGAGCTGGCGTTGCACCGCGACCAGCTCGTTGGTCGGTGCCCGCAACGCCAGGAACCCGCCGTCACGCAACGACCGCTGGAGGCGCTCGTCGACCGCGATCGCCTCGGCGACCGTCGGGTCCGACACCGTCGGGGCGACCGTCGACCCGCCGACGCTGAACACGGTCGACTCACGGCTCACCACCCGGGTGAACGGACCGATCCCACCCGGAGCGACCGCGGTCGACCGGAACGCCTGGTCGGACTCGGACCACTCGAACGGGAACCCGACCTCGACGAGGAGCTGATCGAGCGCGGGGCGGCCCGGCAGCTGGACGTGCGGCACCCGTGCCGCGACACGTCCGGTGATGTCGGCGACGGTGAGCCGAGCCGCACCGACGAGCGCGGCCCGTGACCACCGCAGAGCGTCGGCCGCAGTCGCGGCGACCGGCATCAGGTCCGACGCGGCGTTCGTCGCGGCGCGGTCGGATGCAGCGGCGGCCAGGCGGGCGAGCCGGGCATCGGACAGGTCGGTGCCGGCACCGGCGGGCCCGTTGCCACGCCGGGTCCGCAACGCGGGCAGTGCCACACCGGCGGGGACCAGTTCACCGTCGGCGACGAGCCCATCGGCGGCCCGGCCCAACGCGACGGCCAGATCGAGCAGGGGGGCAGGGTTGATCGAACCCAGCAGGTGCACCGCGGCAGGATCCAGCAGGACTCTGCCCGCGGTCGTGTCATCCCCGGCCGAGCTCGGATCGGTGGCGGTCGGGGTAGTGCTGGCGGTGGCGGCGATCCCGGGGCCGTTGACCGCCACGATCGTGCGGCGACCGCTGCGACGCGTCGTGAACCACTCCGCGGTCGGCGACGCCGCGTCGAGGGCGGCGCGGATGACCGCGGAGGCGAGCCGTCGGGCGTCGGCGGGTTCGTGACCCGACCCGCGGGCGTCGATGAGCGGATCGACCAACTCGGTCACCCCGGCCACCCCGCCCAGGTCGGCCAGCAGCCCCACCAGGTCGGTCGCGACCGCTGTGAGTTCCGGCGACGAGCCCCAGTGGGTGCGGGCCTTCTGATGCGTGTTGGACACCGCCCCGGTGGTCACGCCGGTTCGACGGGCCACCGCCGACATCGTCGGCCAGTCGTCGACAGCGCCGGTGTCGTCGGCAGCGTCGTCGGTGGTGATGGGATCGAGGCCGAGCAGCAGCCGGGTCGTGGCCGCGACGGTGCCGGCCGGACCACGCTTGCCCCGGGGCGGCACCAACCGCAGCCCGAGCTGATCCAGATCCGGGACCGGGACCGCATGCGATCCGGCCGCCGCGGTGGAGCCGCCGGTCGTGGACCCGGTCGCGACGGTGTCGGCTCCGTTCGTGGCCCCGTCGGTCGGCAGGGCGGGCTGCGTCGCCGTTCCCTGTGTCGCCGTGTCCTGTGTTGCCGTATCGACTGTTGCCGTGGCGACGGTCGCCGCCCCGCCAGCGGCCAGCTCGTCGGCGAAGCGCTCCAGCACCGCGGCCCGCAGGCGGAGGACCTCCTTGCGGGTCTTCACGCTCACCCCGCGGGTCTTGTTGACCGCCACCGGTTCGACACCAGCGACACCGCGCACCGTGTCCGCACCCAGCTTGCGCAACGCCGAGCGCACCTTCTGGGTCGTCGGCAGCGACGCGATCGGATCGTCGAGCGACAGGTTCGCCGCCAGCGCGGCACCCGCAGCGGACGCGCCGTCGTCGGTGGTGGTCGTCGAGGTGTCCACGTCGCTGTCGGACGCGTCCCACCCGGCGAACGCGTCGAGCCACGCCCGGGCCATCTCGTCCGCGGTGTCGAAGCGATCCTGGGGACGTCGTTGCAGCGCCCTGGTCAGGAACGCCACGACCGGGGCACGCACCTCGGGATCGATCGCGTCGACCAGCAGCTCGGGCTGCACGTCGGCCGGCAGGTACTCGGGAGCGGTCTGGCCGTCACCCCACGTCGGGGTCTCACCGGTGGCCATCTCGTGGATGGTCACCGCCGCCGCGTACCGCTCCGCAGCCAGGTCGTAGCGCCCCCGACCGTCGTCGGACAGGAACGGGTCCAGGTACGGCGGGGTGCCGGCGGAGATGTCGTCGCTCGACGCGCCCGCCAACGAGAAGTCGAACAGCACCAGGTGCGACTTCTTGTGCGGACCCATCTCGACGATGCCCAGGTTGTCGGGCTTCACGTCACGGTGCGCGACGCCGACCTTCTCCAGGTAGCGGACCGCTTCGAGCAGGTCCTCACCCCAGCGGAGCAGGAACTCGGTGCTCACCGACCCCTCGGCACGCAGGTAGCCGGCCAGGGAGCGGTCCCCGGCGAAGGACAGGACCAGGACCCTGCGACCGGTGATCGTGAGCGACTCGTACAGCTCGACGACGTTCTGCTGGCGCAGCGACGCGAGCGCGTCGGCCTCGGCGTCCAGACGCAGGTCGCTGTCGCCGCTCGACGCCACCTTCAACACGACGTCGCGGTCGTGGGTCCGGTCATGGCACCACAACCCGACCGCCGTGGACCCCTTGCCCAGACGCCGACGCACCTCGAAGCGATCCTCGAGCACGTCGCCCTCGGCCGCGGTCAGGGGATCGACCGGACCCGACGGCGCGTCGCCGTCCAGGCCGGCACGGACCAGCGCGAGCTCGTCGGCGACCGCCGCCATGTCGCCGGTGCGCTCCGACACGATTGGCGTGGTGCAGCGCCGCACCAGCGACTCGAGCTGCGGGTCCACCTCCGGCAGCACCGCCGAGAGCGACAACCCGGTGCTGCCGAGCGCGGCGCGCATCTGGGACCGGTCCGACGCCGGCGCCCGGCCGGTGCACAACAGGTAGGTCAGCGCCCCGACCGAGAACACGTCGAGCGCCACCCCGTCCGCGTTCGAGTCGGTGCTGGTCTCCGGTGCCAGGTAGGTCTCCATGGCCGGATCGCCGAGGACGATGTCGACCGCACCGGTCTGCGCGGCGGGCAGCGACCCGATGCGGGTGCAGGTCGCCACCCTCGACTCGGCCTGGTGCTCACGGGCAGCGAGCGAGAAGTCCGAGATGAGCGGCTCGAAGCGCTGAGCGCGTGACCCGTCGGCGTGCAGCGGACGCAGCCACACCGACTCGGGGGTGAGCATCCGGTGGGTGACGCGGCGCTTGTGCATGGCCCGCACCGTCGCCACGAGCTGCTCGACGATGTCCAGGCGGGCGTCGAGGTCCAACGAGTCGCCGTGCTCAGCCATGAACCGGTCCAGGCGCACCGCGCCCGGAGGCTGCTCGAAGATCACCGCCGGACCGAAGTCGGTCAGGTCCATGTCGATCGCGCGGATCACCCCGTCGATCGACAGGTTGCGGGTGGCCAGGTACTCCCGGCTCGCCGCGTCCTTGAGCGCCCGAGCCTCTTCGGTGGAAGCACCGACGACGTTCGAGTACACCCGCACCCGGGCCGCCAGGCCGTGCACCTTGTGGCGGGCCATGAAGTCCTGGGTGGCGCCGCGCTCGGCGAAGGCGGGGAGCTGCAGCTCGTAGGAGCCGGCCATGCGGGTGCGGGTCGACTCCTTGAAGCCGATGCGACCCATCACCTCGGCGAACGTGGTCGACTGCTCGGGGCTGACTCGCCGGAAGTTCGGGTCCTTCGCCTCGGCATCACCGATCCGCAGGATCGCCTGCTCGATGGACCGGATGCGCTCGGGTGCTCGGTGCTGCGCAACGTCGCCGTCGGTCGGTGCGTCCCGGGTGACCGCGACCTGCGGCCACAGCTCGCGGGGCAACGACACCCGCAACGTCGGGTTCGAGAACCACACGAGCGACGTGATGAACGGCGGACGGGGAGCGGTCGGCCCGCCCGGCCAGTGCGCCCGGATGAGGCTCGCCAGGCTGCGGACCTTGGCGGTGTTGAGGCGGGCCGGGTTGTCGACCGACAGCCGCGACCCGTCCCGACGCCGCTGCACCCAGGTGCCTTGGTCGCCGTTGACGGCGCCGGTCCACGACTTGATCTCGACCAGGAACACGCCCTTGGGGGTGACGACCAGGGCGTCGGCCTCGTGGATGCGACCGCCGTCGGTGAACTCGAAGTTCGTCCACGCCCGGTACGGGTCCTGATCCGGCAGCAGGGCGCGCAGGACCGCGAGCGCGTCCTCCTCCCAGGCGTGCTGGGAGGGCGTGACCTGCTGCCACCGTGGGGAAGTCGCGTCCATCGTCGTCTCGACGCCACCCTACCGACCGCCCCCGCCCCGCCCCCTCCCAAACTCGGCACGTTTGACGTCGATAATCGACGGCAAACGTTCTCGGTACGGGCTCTCTCGTTGTCTACCAACGTCGCCGGAATGGAATCAGGTGATGTTCCCCGGCCCGAACGTGTCGGATCCGAGATCCACGATCGTCGCGTTGGCCACGCCGAAGGCGATCACGGCTTCCAGTCGCTCGCGAACCGGTGCCGTCATGCGCTCGTGGCCGAACAACTTGGAGACGACGTCGAGGAGCTCGGAGCGGCCGACTGCGGTCCCGGCCTGCAGGTAGGTCCGCATCGCGTTGAGCACCTCCTCGGGAGCCATCTCGGTCAGCTTCCGAGCCATCTCACCGTCGTTGCGTCGGAAGCCTCGCCACGTCGTCGGGTCGACGCCCTCGGGCCACACGAACCTGCCGATCTTCGACGTCGTCGTGGGGAGGGTCCGCGGGAGGAGCGCGTGGATGGCGGCCACGCGGTCGGCCCGCACCCTGCTCAGGCCGTAGCTGCGCGCGACGCAGCGGCAGAGCTCGTCGATCTCGATGGGCCCGAGCTGTTCGGCCAACCTGACCAGCACCGCCCTCACCTGGCCGGCGATGGCCGGGTCGTCCAGCCGGTCGAGGGCGTCCTTCGTCCCCGCTCCGGAGAGCTCGACTCCCGCCCCGTAGGTCGCCACCTCTCCGAACACGTCGAGCGCGGCGCCAAGCGGTTCCGGAGGAACATCGGGCGCAGCGGGCTGGGAGGCTTGGACGAGTACGGGCTCGGGTGGCGTGGGCAGGGGGCGTGCGGGTGCAGCGACCGGTTCGAGGTTCTCGAGCGACACGGGTATGGGGACATCGAGGACCGGCGGGAGCGGCGGAGGGATCCGATCCAGCCGCTCGATCGCGGCGGATTCGGCCTGTCTGATGGCAGCCTCGACGATTCCGATCACCTCGTCGCGGTCGTAGAGCCAGTTGGGCATCCAGATGCGGAGGATCTGCTCCCATCCCATCGAGGTGAGGACGGAACTGGGCAGCAGGTCCCGGTCGAAGATGGTGCTGCCGGCTGCCCAGCGGGGACCGTCCAGCATGATCGCCAGGCTGTGAGCGGGGATCCGGTCCGAGGACCGGTCGGCGGCGCAGCTGCCGACGCACAGGTCGACTCGGAACTTCGACAGACCCACGTCCTCGATGACGTCCCAACCTCGATCACGCAGCGCCTGCGCGATCTCGGTGCGGTGGCGGTCCGGCGGCATCGGTGTGCGGCCCACGATGTCGCCGGCTCGGTCGACCCCGTCGCGGGCCGCGGCCAGATAGGCCTGGAGCAGCCGGATGCCGGCGGGCGAATCCGGGCTGACCGTCATCTCCTCCGGTTCGAACGAGCAGAAGACCAGCACCTCCTCGCGTGCCCGGGTCACCGCGACGTTCAAGCGGCGTTCTCCGCCCTTCTGGTTCAGCGGACCGAAGTTCATCGGTAGTCGACCGCGGCCGGCAGTGCCGGCGCTGGATCGTGTGGGCTGCGGGGAGAACCCGATCGACATCATGACAACGTCGCGTTCGTCGCCCTGGACGTTCTCCAGGTTCTGCACCAGGAGGCCGTCGGCCGTGGTCATCTCGAGGAGCTCGCGGACCCGGTCGTTGCCCGAGCGTTCGAGGAGGTCCCGGATCAGGTCCCGTTGCTGGATGTTCGAGGTGACCACGCCGATGCTGGGGCCGACTCGACCGGGCACCTCGTCGGGGTCGACCGCGGCGATCCGGTCGAACTCGGCGATCCGGCGGACGATCTCCGAGACGACCGCCTCGGCCTCGATCGGATTGGTCCCGGTGGGCCAGTCGTCGGACGTGACACCGTCGGGGAGCTGCATCCCCGTCCGGCGGAACCGGCCGTCGACACGGCGCCACGAGATGGCGGTCTCGCCGGGAGTGGTCGGAGCGGGGAACGTCGTGAGCTGGTCGTCGTAGAAGTGATGGTTGCTGAACGCGATGAGCGCCTCGTTCCGACTGCGGTAGTGGCACTGCAGGGTCAGAGTGGGAAGGCGCGACTCCTTGCACTCGTCGAGGAGGCTCTCGAGATCGACGACGGTGTCGAGCGACCCGTCCTGCTCGTCGACCGATGCAGGGTTGCCGAACTGCGACGGTGGCATCTGACGGGTGTCACCGACGATGATGGCCGCCTTGGCGCGACCGAGTGCGCCGATGGCGCGGGGTACCTCGATCTGGGATGCCTCGTCGAAGACCACCAGGTCGAACTGGATCGAATCCGGCGGGATGAACCGCGCGACCGAGTCGGGACTCATCAGGAAGCACGGTGTGAGGTCGCCGACGAATCGCCCGTAGGCCTGCATGAGGTCACGGATCGACAGCTTGCGGCGCTGCGCCGCCAGGCTGCGTTCGAGCTCGCCCCACTTGCCGATGCGTCGACCCTTCGGAACAGGTCGCCGCTCGACCATGTCGAACGGGATCCGCTGGGTGGTGAGCGCGGTCCGTTCACCGTGATGGGTCCCGTAGTCCTCCAGGACGCGGGCGTGGGAACGACCGTCGAAGCGGTCGAGTCGTCCGGCAGTCAGCTGCTCCTGCAGAGTGCGTTGCGCGACTCCGCGACGGAAGCGGGCTTCGGCGTCGGTCAGCGGAGCCCGCCCGCCCAGCAGCTCCGACGCGATGTGGTCGAGTCCCGCCGATCGCAACGGCTGCAGGGCCCGCAGCACGTCACACCAACGTTGCAAGGCGATGAACCGGGGAGTGTCGTCGGACCAGGCCACAGCGTTCGCGGTCCAGGCGTCCCACATGGAGCGTCCCGCGGTCCAGCGATGGGCTGATTCGGCGTCGACGCCCAGCATGGTGAGCAACTGCTGCCACGCCTGACCGGCGGCGGCGCAGGCGTCCGCGATCGTCGCGGCGTTGGCCCTCAAGACGGGGTCGTCGGTGACGAGCCTGCCCCAGGGTGAACGGGTTGCGGCAGCGATCTGGGGCAGGGGTTCGGCCTGCGCCCGCACCTGCTGCAGTGCGGTCGGGTCGAGCAACGACCAGGTCGGTGAGAGCTGCACCCCGGGCAGCGTCGTCAGCGCCTGGTGCGCGTAGGCCCACTCATCACGTAGCCGCCCCACCTGCTGCAGCCATCCCATCAGCTCTGCGACCGGGCGTTCGGACTGCTCCCGACGGTACGGGAGGACAGCGGCGGCGAAGGCGCGTTCAGCCTTCTTCCGACCGAGGGCGCCGGCGGTGATGGCATCGTTGCCGGCCGCAAGGACCGGGCCCAGGTCGTCGGTGAGCACGCTGGGATGGAAGACCTGGAGATAGGGGGCGACTCCGGCGGCGAACGCGTCCCCTCGGGCGAGCGCTGCGTCCCGTTGGGCGACCCAGTCGGGAAGGCCGATGACCTGGAGGTCAGCCGCGGTCAGCGCGGCGGCCCGTGCCACGTTGCGGATCGCGGCGGCAGCTGCGGAGAGCTCGGCAGGATCGGCGATCCGCTCGAGCTCGTCGACCAACGACGGTGTCTGCTGCGCGAGGACGGATCGGGCGCTCTCCATCTGCTGCAGCACCTGGGCCAGGATCGCGAGGTCGCCGCTGGCAGCAGCGGGGTCGGCGCACAGCGCCCAGGGGTTCGGCTCGATCACGTCGGATCCGACCACGCGGGGGAGGTCGAGCAGCGCCTCCAGTACGGCCTGACGGTGGTGCGGAAGCGCTGGCAGCGCTTCGGCGGGGATGTCGAACACCGGCCCGTCACCGAACTCGAGGAAGTCCTGTCGTGCGTCCCACGCCGACACGCCAGAGGCGCCGGGTGCGTGGATCGCAGCCCGGTAGTCCTCGAGGCGGCGGGCTTCGCTCTCCAATCGGGTCGATAGCGCATCCCACTCGGCGGAGGGGTCCGGGGGGAGCAGGTCCAACGACGCCCGGATCTGATCGCGGATGTGGTCGGGCTTCGCCTCCTTGTCGAACAGCTCCAGGCACAACGACCCGAGTCCGACCTCGGTGAGTCGCTTGCGGACGACGTCGAGAGCCGCCGACTTCTCGGCGACGAAGAGCACCTTCTTGCCGGCGGCGATCGACGCCGCCAGGAGGTTGGTGATCGTCTGGCTCTTCCCGGTCCCCGGTGGGCCTTCGAGCACGAAGGTGCGCCCCGCGACCGCGGCGGCGGTCGCTTCGGACTGGGACTCGTCGGCTGGGAGAGGACAGAGCAGCTCCGTCGGTCGCTCGTCGTCGGTGGCGGGGTCCTCGTAGTCCTGCGACGGTGTGTTGACGAGGTGGTTCACCACCGGGCTCTGCATGAGGACCGGCCAACGGTCACGGAGGTCACGCCACAGTCGGAAGGACGAGAAGTCGAGGACGGCGAGCGACACGGCATCGGTCACCACGGCGTCCTTCACGCGGTCCCCGGCGAGAGCGGCCCGCACTCCCTGGAGAAGCGCGTCGACGTCGATACCGGCATCGTCGAGCACCGGACGTTCGAGCACGTCGATCGAGATGCCGTAGTCAAGGCGCACCCGTTCGAGCAGTGCGTGGTTCGGCATGACTTCGGCGGTGTCGTCGGTCTGCAACGAGTAGCCGGTTCGAGGCGTTCCGCTCAGCCGCACCGGGATGAGGAACAGTGGTGCCTGTCCGTCACGGCCGTCGTCGCCGGTCCACGCGAGGGTGCCGATGCACAGGAACAGGTTGTTGGCGCCTGTCTGGCGCTCGACGTCGTCGGCCTTGCGCTTGAGCGAGCGGAGCGTCTTGGTGAGCATCTTCGAGAAGACATCGGCACAGAGCGCCTCTGCGTTCTGCTCGACCGTGCCGGCGGGTAGCGCGGGATCGGACGAGGTGATCTCCTCGATCACCGCTCGACGGTAGGCCGCTGCTTCTCGGAACCCGGGTGAGAAGACCTCGCCTCGGGATCGGATGTGCTCGATGTAGAGGGCGGTGGCCGTGGGGTCGGCGCGTAGTGCCGATGGCATGTCGGTGGCAGGCAGGAAGCGAAGCGTGCCTCCGCTCATCAACTGGTCCTCGACGGCGGCTGCCGCTCCTGCGGGCAAGTCGAGCACCATCGCTCGCCCGGCGCTTCGTCCTGACGGCATGCGCAGGAGCGGGTTCCGGAAGCTCAGGTCCAGCGGGGAGCGGAGCCAGGAACGAATCCGGGGTGGGATGTCCCCGTCGTCGAGGCGGGCCCGCTCGGAACCGTCGTCGACCTCGACCGGTGTGGGTCGCTCCCCATCGCCGATCAGCTGGTTGGCCCACGACTCGACGACGAGCGGCTGCTCATCGGTGCCGGCTTCACCGACCGCCGTGGTTGCCACCGACGGGAGCGGCACCACACCGTGCTGCACCGAAGCCGCGACGTTGATGAGGCCCTGAAGGGTGGTGACCTCCGAACCGAACCGAGTGCCACCGAGCTCGACGGCTTCCTCGAAGGGCATGTCATGGGCCGAGGTGAACGCGGTGGTCTCGACCGGAGCGATCACACCCGCAGCGGCGAGCATCGCGGCACCGTTCGGGTCCGGCACCGTCGGTTCGTTCAGTTGGGCGAGCAGAGCAGGGTCCAGATCACGGTCTGTGCTGTAGCCGGTCTGGTACGCGGTCAACGCGTGACCCCGGACCATCACGATGTACGGCTTGAGCCCCATGCGGGCGAGGCCCGACGCGAACAGCACCGAGGAGTCGAGACATGTGGCGGCCCGCTCGCGGAGGACGACGTCCGGCGTCCGAACCTTCTGGCCGTACCCCTCGAACGACGCCGGGGGGTTGCTGTACTCGATCTTCATCCCCCGCAGCGCGTCGAAGAGCGCCCGCGCCATGTGGTGGACCCGTTCGGGGTCGGACCCGATCGACTGGTAGCCCTCGGTGCTCGAGCTGCCGGTCCGTTCATCGAGCAGTTGACGGGCGGTTCCGAGCACCTGGTCGATCGCCGGGCTGTTCGGTTGCACGAACGCGGCGAGGGAGTCCCAGTACGCGTCGGCGAACATCCACTGGTTGCCCGCAAGGAACTCGATCGGGGAGCGCTCGATCGCCACGATCCGTTCTCCGGCGGTGACGGTTACGACGAGGTCGGCGGGGAGGCGCTCCTCCAGCAGGGCGAGCGCCCGCCGGTTCGGAGCGAGTCGAACTCGCCGGACTGTTGTGGACAGACCCGGACGTGGGGTCGGGATGCCGATCGCCGTCGGCGCGAGGAGCGGTGTCCCCGACGCCGACTCGACCCGACAGGTCACGACCAGCTCGCCCAGGTCATCAGCGTTCAGGTTGTGCACCGTGATCGATCGGACGGGTGACCGGTGGGCCATCGCCAGGTAGTAGATGCGGTCGGCCTCGATGGAGACGTCGAACTGCGAGGGTGACCCGTCGGGCAGGACCGAGACGTTCTCGCCCGCGCTGAAGTCCTCTGGCGATGTCAAGGAATCCTCCCCCGTGGAGATGGCGTCATCGGAAGGCTACCGGCGGGGTCAGGTTTCCCGCCGGCCTGCCCGTTGCCTCATGTCAAGACCTCCGGGAACGGTCCTGAGGCGTCACGGACCGCTCCAACCGTAAGCTCCCTCGTCACGAAGGAGAACGGCGTGGAACACGGTGATGCAGGTGCAGCCGCTCGTCGCGAGGCAGAACGGATGGCCGCTGCTGCCGAGCGACACCGGACCAAGGCCGAACAGGCGATGAAGCGGGCCGACAGCTTCGCAGCGGGCGCCGTCGGAGAGGAGGCAGTTGCCGCAGCGATCGCTCCGTTGACAGCCGAGGGCTGGAACATCCTCCATGACCGGGTGATGCCGACCGGCGGGAACATCGACCACATCGTCATCGGGCCCGGTTCGGTGGTCGTGTTGGACGCCAAGGCCTGGAACGGTGCACTCGAGGTCCGCAACGACCGCCTCTACAACAGCGGTTGGTCGCAAGCGAAGGCGCTGGAGAAGCTCACCGCGCAACGTGACGCGGTGCGCAACGTCCTGGCCGATCTGATCGGACCGGAGGATCCCGTCGACATGGCGTTGGTGATCACCACCCAGCCCGACTTCGGTCCGGAGCGGGTCGGCGATGCGGTCGTGTTGGGAATCGGGCACCTCCTCGACGGCATCCGGTCGAGTCGGACCAGCTACACGCCGAGCGTCGTCGAGGCGATGACCACCCGGCTCAAGGCCGAGTTCCCGGCCATGGGAGAGGCGTCTCCGAGGACGGGTGGACTGCAACAGGTGGAGGGTGTCGAGGTCGGGGAACTCTTCGAGCGAGCCAACCGCTTCTTGTTCATCAACCAATGGAAGCGGCGACGGGTCTACATCCGCGACGAGGACGGTGAGCAGTTCGGGTATCGGGACCTGAACGGCGGCTCGAATCACCTCGACCACGCTGGCGACGTTCTCGTCGAAGCGGTGCTTGCCGCGAGCACCGCACGCGGGATCGACGAGGGGGTGCTGCGGGTTCCGGAGCTGCCGATCAAGGTTCCTGGTGGCAGGTTCCTGTCGTTCTTCGGGAAGATCCACACCACGGTGATCATCGGTTCGCTGTGGCAGTCGGGTCGGCGACGGTGTCTCTACGGGACGCTCGCCAACCCGACCGAAGGGACCTTCGATCTCGGTTACGTCGACCTGGTGACCGGCGAGCTGCATCCGGCCGTGTCCGGGCCGCTGTCACGTGACCGCGGCCCGGCCGAGCGCTACCTCGCCCTGTTGCGTGACCGGCATCCGTTCGACGATCACACGGGTCCATGATGGGCGCCGTCAGCGTCCTCGCCGACCGTGAGGAGCACGTCGTAGTAGGCGGTGGTGTTGCGACCGAGGTACTCCTCGATGCTGGAGAACTCCGGGGCGAGTCCGTTTCGTGGATCGACGGCGTGCGGGCCTAGGCCGCCAGCGGTTGGGCGGGTCCGCGGAGTCGGATCGAGGACCGGTCGGTGCGGAGCCGGTCGCTCGGTCACAACGACGTACCCGGCGTTCGTCGTGGTCGACTCCGTCGAGGAGCTCACGGCACTCGTGGGCCGGCCCGGTCAGATCGACGTGTTCGACCGACGGGTCGCGCTGACGGCCGAATGGCGACCGGAGCTCGTGTCGTGGGTGTCGGCACACCCGATGGACGTCCTGGAGGTCACCGATGACTGGGCGTCGATGCTCGACGTCGTCGCCTGGACCGACCGCACCGGGACCTCGTCGAGGACCGGTCCGGTCCAGCGGACCGCCTCGAGCAGGAGCGCGTCCGCTTCGGTGCCGTGCGTGAAGCTGCCGCAAACGCCTCGTCCCACCTTCGAACTCGGCACGTTTGACGTCGATATTTGACGCCAGACGTTCTCGGTACGAGGAAGTCCGCTCGGTGACCGAGCTGACGCTGTGACGACGGTCTGGTGGAGCCGGTGGCTGATCGGCCGTCAGGTGTTGAGGGTCACGCCCCACGAGCTCGTGAACGATGCTCCGGGCTCCAGGCGGATCACGTCCTCACCGGTCGCGAACGCGTTGGGTGGACACGTCATCGGTTCGGTGCCGAGCCCGCGGCGCCGGCTGTCGGGTGGCAGCGTGTCGCCCGTGTAGATCTCGACGTACGGATGGTGTCGGTCGACCCACAACGCGACCTCGGCACCGTCGCTGCCGGTCAGCCGGGTCCAGGCCCGGCCGCGGTCGTCGCGGGCGAGGTCGGTGAACGCGAAGTCCACCTCGAGGTCGCCGATCCGTCGAGGCGTCCGGAAGTCGAACGCCGTGCCGTCCACCGCCTCGGTGCCGGTGGGGAGCTGGCGGACCGCGTCGGTCGTGATGCGGGTCGAGGCATCGAGCTGCAACGTGCAGTCGTCGATGAGCCCGTCGCCGGGGGACAGGTAGGGATGTGAACCGCAGCCGTAGGGGCATGGGCGGTCTCCGCGGTTCTCGGCGGTCGTGGTCACCACGAGCCCGTCCGGCGTGAGCTCGTAGGCGACCTCGACGTGGAGGGTGGACGGGTAGTCGGGCATCGGGTGCAGCGTCGTGGTCATCACCACGCGGTGCTCCTCGTGGTCGATCCCGTCCCAGGACCGCCAGCGAAGGAACCCGTGGATCGCGTTGTGCTTGGCGGGTTCGGTGAGCGCGGTCTGGTGGTCCTGTCCGTCGAAGCGGTACCGGCCGTCGGCGAGGCGGTTGGGCCACGGGATCAGCGGCGTGCCGTGTGCCCCGACGCACATCGAGTCGAGCGGATAGGGATCCAGGACGTCGCGGGCGCCGACGCGGTACTCCCTGATCCCGCCGCCGACCTCGACGACCGTGGCGTGCTGGTCGCCGAGGCGGATCTCGTGCTGCTGTCCTGACGGTGGGACCGACACGGCCACCTCCTCGTGTGCGGGAGATCCAGGATGCCGCTGGTTCGCGGGTACGCGTGTCATCGGGACGATCGACCCCGAGGGATGAGCGCCCTCATTCATCCAGTAGGCAGCGACGGTGTCCACGATCAGCGGCATACGCGGCTCTCGCTTCACCGCAGGGGGCGGCGGAGCGAGGGTCATCCTTGAGCGACGCGCCCCAACCCTGCCGGATGCTGAGACGGTTCTCAGTTGGTTCGGTGGAGTGTCATACCCCGTTTCTAGGGTGGCGAACATGAGTTCTGTAGCTGGGGAAGACGGGGATCGAGGCGCCGACGGGGCTGGTCGGTCGTCGGGTTCGGTGGGTCCGGGGTTGGTGGGCTTCGAACCTGCTGTGG
>CAYSCB010000022.1:0-17258 GCA_964429335.1 uncultured Aquihabitans sp. | reverse complement strand
GACGCATAGAGCTCGCTGATGACGCCCGGTCGCGGCAAAACGACCGCGCGGTGCACGACATCCGGATCGAGGAAGCGAAGAATGTAGAAAAGGCTCCGGCCCGAGCCGCCGTTGCGCGCCGTGTCGTTGATGAAGAGCAC
Source organism: uncultured Aquihabitans sp. (assembly GCA_964429335.1). Classification (GTDB taxonomy): domain Bacteria; phylum Actinomycetota; class Acidimicrobiia; order Acidimicrobiales; family Microtrichaceae; genus Dermatobacter. The sequence continues at coordinate 17,118 of CAYSCB010000022.1, read as the reverse complement.
CCGCACTTTGCGGCGCGCGGCGATGGGCTGGCCGCTCCGCTCGGCGGCCTGAATGGTGGACATCTCCATCGGATCCGTTCACTTACACTACACGGCACGGTCCCGCAAACACGCTCGAAACAGCCGGGTCGAGCCGATCGCGGCGTTGCGCAACGAGGGTGTGAACGCCGCGTCAACGGGAGGCGCGCGGTCCCGTCTCGGGCGGCCAGATGCGGTTCGTTCGAAGGATGGCCTGGTTCGCCTGAATCCGCGCGATCGTCTCGCGAAGGACGGCGAGCTCCGATCGGAGCTGCAGCTTCGGTTCCACCACGAGGGGCGCGCCACCCCAGCCACCGACGAACTCACGCAGCTCATCGCCGTCGAGCATCCAGACGCCCCGACCGTCGTAGCCGCCGCGGCTGGTCTTGACCACCACCTCACCGCCGTGGGCACGGGCGGCGAAGTCCGCCACGACCTCCACGTCCTGCTCCGACCCGCCGTCGACGACGACGAAGTCCGGCACGGGGATGCCCGCATCGGCGAACCGCCGCCGCTGGTGCGCCTTGTCCGAGTACTCGAGCGTGGCGACCGCCGGTCGCACGGCGACTCCGGCAGCTTCGAGTTCGCGCAGCAGGTCGTGGTCGACGTTCTCGTGATCGAAGGTGACGACGTCGACCGACGACGCGAACGAGCGGAGGACCTCGGCGTCGCCGGGTGATCCGATCACGACGTCCGGCACCACCTCGGCAGCGCCTTCGTCGCCCGGAGCAGCGAGGACGCGGACGTGGATCCCCAGCGGCGTCGCCGCCTCGGCGAGCATCCGAGCGAGCTGACCACCGCCGATGATCCCGACGACCGGACCGGTCGTCACCTCAGCCACCCCACCGTCGTGGGTCCCGCCGTGGATCTCTGGTCACGACGCGCCGGCTGCGATGTCGCCACGGTGCTGCATCCCGGGCCAGCTGATGCGATCGACGGCGGCATAGGCGGCCGCGCGTGCATCGGCGATCGTGGCGCCTCGACCGCACACGTCGAGCACCCTGCCTCCGGCGGTCGTCAGTCGTCCCTCGTCATCACGACCGACCCCGGCGGCGAACACCTGCACGTCCGACATGGCGGCGACGCCGTCGAGCCCCTCGATGACGTCGCCGGTCCGTGGCGACGCCGGATACCCCTCGCTCGCGCACACCACCGTCACGTGCGCCTCGGCGGACACCGTCGGCGCGGTCAGGATGCGGCCCTCGGCCGCCTGACGCAGCAGCTCGGCGAGGTCGCTCGTCAGACGTGGCACGACGACCTGGCATTCCGGGTCGCCGAAGCGCACGTTGTACTCGATGAGCTTCGGGCCGTCCGAGGTGAACATCAGCCCGGCGTAGAGGACACCCCGGTAGTCGATCCCCCGTCGGCGCAGCTCGGCGAGCGTCGGTGCGATGAAGCGGTCCATCACCGTCGCGAGGACCTCGTCGTCGACGATCGGCACCGGTGAGTACGCTCCCATGCCGCCGGTGTTCGGCCCGACGTCACCGTCGCCGATGCGCTTGAAGTCCTGCGCCGGCGGCAGCAGCACCGCGTCGGTGCCGTCGCACACGGCTAGCACGGACAGCTCGGGACCGACGAGGCCTTCCTCGATCACCAGGCGGCGGCCGGCGTCGCCGAAGGCCGAACCGGACAGGTAGTCGCCGACCGCGTTGCGAGCCTCGGCGAGCGACTCGGTGACCAGCACCCCCTTGCCGGCAGCGAGCCCGTCGGTCTTCACGACGAACGGGGGCGGCAGCGTGTCGAGCATCGCACATGCCGGTTCGACCTCGGTGAACGTGCCGTGACGGGCGGTGGGGACGCCGGCTGACTGCACCACCTCCTTCATCCACGCCTTCGACCCCTCGAGACGCGCACCGTCGGCACCGGGGCCGAAGACGGTCCGTCCGTCGGCCCGCAGGCGATCAGCGAGACCGTCGACGAGCGGCGCCTCCGGTCCGACGACGTAGAGGTCCGCGTCGAGCTCCTCCGGCGGTGCGGCCACGCTTCCGGGGATCCCGGGGTTCCCCGGCGTGACCACCACCTCGGCAGTCCTGCCGAGCACGTCCGCGAGGGCGTGCTCCCTCCCTCCGCTGCCGACGACGCAGACCTTCACGTCGGCAGTTCTAGCCGACCGCGACACGGGCTCGTCTCAGCCGGAGAAGATCACGTGCTGGTCGCGACCAGGTCCGGTGCCGACGACACCGATCGGTACGCCGATCTGCTCCTGGAGGAACTCGAGGTAGCTCACCGCGTTGGCAGGCAGCTCGTGACGTTCCCGTACCCCGGTGAGGTCGCTGTTCCAACCGGGGAGCTCCTCGTAGATCGGCGTCGCCGCGTGCAGATCCGACTGGTGGTACGGCAGGTGGTCGTGACGGACGCCGTCGACGTCATAGGCGACGCACACCTTGATCGTGTCGAAGGTGTCGAAGATGTCGAGCTTGGTGATCGCCACCTCGGACAGCGAGTTGAGTCGGACCGCGTGACGGAGCATGACCGCGTCGAACCACCCGGGACGACGACGACGCTTGGTGTTGACGCCGTACTCGTGGCCGAGGTCGACGATCCGGTCACCGGTCTCGTCGAACAGCTCGGTCGGCATCGGGCCGGATCCGACCCGGGTCACGTACGCCTTGGCGATGCCGATCACCCTGTCGATGTAGCGGGGCCCGACGCCTGCGCCGACGCACGCTCCCCCGGCGATCGGGTTCGACGACGTCACGAACGGGTACGTGCCGTGGTCGAGGTCGAGGAACGTCGCCTGCGCGCCCTCGAACAGGACGTGCTCGCCGCGCTCGAGCGACTCGTGCACGAGGGTCACGGTGTCAGCGACGTACGGGGCGACCCGCGGGGCCACATCGGTGAGGTAGCGATCGGCGAGCTCGTCGGCATCGAAGCCGAGCCGGTTGTAGATCTTCGCGAGCACGAGGTTCTTCTCGGCGAGGACCGCGTCGAGCTTCTCCCGGAAGATGTGCTCGTCCAGCAGGTCCTGCACCCGCAGGCCCACGCGTGACGCCTTGTCGGCGTAGGCGGGTCCGATGCCCCGCTTGGTCGTTCCGAGCTTGTTCTTGCCCAGGTGGCGTTCGATCAGGCGGTCGAGCTCCTGGTGGTACGGGAGGATCAGGTGCGCGTTGCCCGACACCGCCAACCGTGAGCAGTCGACACCCCGGGACTCCAGCGCGTCGATCTCCGACAGCATCACGACCGGATCGACGACCACGCCGTTGCCGATCACGGGGACGATGTGGTCGTAGAGGACGCCGGAGGGGATCAGCTGCAGGGCGAACGACTCGCCGTCCACCACCAGCGTGTGCCCCGCGTTGTGGCCGCCCTGGTAGCGGACGACGACGTTCATCTCCTTGGCGACGAGGTCGGTGAGCTTGCCCTTGCCCTCGTCGCCCCACTGTGTGCCCACCACGACGGTCGCCGGCACTGACATCTCCTCGGTAGGGGAACATCAGAGACTACTTCGGTCGACCTCAACGCCCGTTCTGTTCGTCGTTTCACAACTCTCTCGTTGTGAAACGACGAACAGAACGGGGCGGGGGCAGAGTCAGGTGACGACGAAGTCGCCGTCGACGACGCCCAGCGTCACCGTGTCGCCCTCGGCGAGCTTGCCCTCGAGGATCGACATCGCCAGGCGGTCACCGACCTGGGTCTGGATGAGTCGCTTCAGCGGACGGGCACCGAAGGCCGGGTCGTAGCCGTCGTGCGCGAGCTTCGCGACCGCCTCGTCGGTGACGACGAGCTGGATCCGACGGTCCGCCAGGCGCGCCCGCAGGTGGTCCAGCTGGATCTCGACGATGGCGGTCAGGTCGCTCTCCTCGAGCGCCCGGAAGCGCACCATGTCGTCGACCCGGTTGATGAACTCGGGCCGGAAGAAGTCCTTCGGATCTCCCGGGAGGTTCGAGGTCATGATCAGCACGACGTTGGCGAAGTCGACCGTCCGACCCTGGCCGTCGGTGAGGCGACCGTCGTCGAGGAGCTGCAGCAGCACGTTGAACACGTCCGGGTGCGCCTTCTCGACCTCGTCGAGGAGGACCACCGCGTAGGGGCGACGGCGGACGGCCTCGGTGAGCTGGCCGCCCTCGTCGTAGCCGACGTAGCCGGGAGGCGCACCGATGAGACGGCTCACGGAGTGCTTCTCCATGTACTCGCTCATGTCGATGCGGACCATCGAGCGCTCGTCGTCGAACAGGAAGTCCGCGAGGCTCCGGGCGAGCTCCGTCTTGCCGACACCGGTCGGGCCGAGGAACAGGAAGCTGCCGATCGGACGGTGTGGATCCGACAGGCCGGCGCGGCTGCGACGGATCGCGTTGGCCACGACAGCGACGGCGTCGTCCTGGCCGATGACCCGTTCGTGCAGCACGTCCTCGAGGCGGACGAGCTTGGACATCTCGCCCTCCATCAGCCGGGCGACCGGCACGCCGGTCCAGCGGGCCACGACCTCGGCGATGTCGGTCTCGTCGACCGTCCGCTTGAGCATCGGTGAGTCGCCCTGGAGCTCGGCGAGCTGCTGCTGTGCGGCTTCGAGCTCCCGTTCGAGCACCGGCATGTGGCCGTAGGTGATCTCCGAGGCCCGGGTGAAGTCGCCGTCGCGCGACGCACGCTCCGCCTCGACCTTGAGCGACTCGACGCGTTCGGCGATCTCGGCGATCGCGTCGACCTGGTCCTTCTCCGACTGCCACCGTGCATTGAGGGCGTCATGGGACTCGCGGAGATCCGCCAGCTCCGCGTCGAGTGCCTCGAGGCGCTCGATCGATGCCGGATCGCTCGCCTTGTCGAGCGCGACGCGTTCGATCTCGAGCCCGTCGATGCGACGCTTGACGACGTCGATCTCGGTGGGGACCGACCCGATCTCGATGGCCAGGCTCGCCGCGGCCTCGTCCACCAGGTCGATCGCCTTGTCGGGCAGGAAGCGGCCCGTCAGGTAGCGGTCCGACAGGACCGCCGCTGCGACGAGCGCCGGATCCTCGACCTCGACGCCGTGGTGGACCTCGTAGCGCTCCTTGAGCCCGCGGAGGATCGCGATCGTCGACTCGACCGACGGCTCACCGACGAACACCTGCTGGAAGCGCCGCTCGAGCGCGGGGTCCTTCTCGATGTACTTGCGGAACTCGTCGAGCGTGGTGGCGCCGACCATCCGCAGCTCACCGCGGGCGAGCATGGGCTTGAGCATGTTCCCGGCGTCCATCGCGCCCTCACCGGTGGCACCGGCACCGACGACGGTGTGCATCTCGTCGATGAACGTGATGATCTGCCCGTTCGAGTCCTTGATCTCGGCGAGCACCGCCTGGAGTCGCTCCTCGAAGTCGCCGCGGTACTTGGCTCCAGCCACCATCGACGACATGTCGAGCGCGATCACGCGCTTGCCGATGAGGGACTCGGGGACGTCACCGGCGACGATGCGTTGCGCCAACCCCTCGACGACCGCCGTCTTGCCGACGCCGGGTTCGCCGATCAGCACCGGGTTGTTCTTCGTCCGCCGCGACAGGACCTGGATGACGCGGCGGATCTCGTCATCACGGCCGATGACGGGGTCGAGCTTGCCCGCCGAGGCCGCCTCGGTGAGATCGCGGCCGAACTTCTCCAGGGCTTCGAGGGTGTCCTCCGGGTTCTGCGACGTGACACGGCGCGAACCGCGGAGCTCGGCAAGCGCAGCGAGCAGCTGCTCGCGCGTCAGCTCGCCGAAGCGCCGCTCCGCCACCGGGCGCTTCTGGTCCGCAGCGAACAGCGCCAGGAGCAGGTGCTCCGTGGAGAGGTACTCGTCGGTGAGCTCCCGACGTTCGCCGTCGGCGGCGTCGAACAGGGCGATGAAGTCCCGGTTCGGCCGGGTCTCGGTGCCGTAGGCGGTCGGCAGCGCGGCCACGGCGTCGTCCGCGGCATTCCGGAGCTGCAGCGGCTCGATGCCGAGCTTGCGCACGAGCGGCAGGACCACGCCGTCGTCCTGGCGAAGCAGCGCAGCGAGGAGGTGGTCCGGTGTCGCTTCGGGGTTGCTGTGCTCCCTGGCGGAGCCGAGCGCGGCGTTGACCGCCTCCGTCGTCTTGTGGGTCCAGGTGTTGGGGTCGAGCGGCATGCGGAGATGCTAGCAGTAGTTCACGAAACTTGCTAGTCCTATGCTCAACTTTCCTGATGGGCGGGATCGAGCCACTCCCTCGGCGGCGGGGGCACCACAGCGACGGACGGGTGGCGGCTCCGGGCCTGGGCCAGGCGAGCCTGGCGCAGCTCGACACGGGAGATCTCTGCATGCAGGACCGGTCCGGAGACGCCGGGGAACCCGGTTCGTCGACCGACGAGGGCCACACCGATCACCGACACCACGACGAGCAGCACCCACGGCCACGGTCCCGACCCTGGCGTCGGAGCCGTGACCACCCGAGGGTGCCCCGGCCCGCCGGCGGGTGTCGACGCGACGAGCTCGGATCCCAACGGCGCGACGAACACCGATCGTCCGATCGACGGGGCGGCCAGATCGGTGACCGTCGTCGGCGTCGGTTCCGGGACCGGCACCGTCGTTGTCGGCACCGGCACCGGTGCCGGTGGTGCTGGAGCGGGAACTGGAGCGGGCGGGAGGACCGCCGCAGCGCCCGTCACCAGATCATCGGAACCGGCGAGGGTCGTCGCCACGAGCGATCCGAGGGCCTCGGATCCGGAGCCGCTCAGGTGCAGTCCGTCCCCGACGGTCAGATCGCTGCGGTTCGCGGAGGCTGCGTTCCAGTCGATCACGCGCAGGTTCGGATGCCGCGCAGCCGCGTCCCGGAGCACCTGGTTGGCGGGTCCGTAGTAGGGACGGATCTCACGGATGGTGAGCCAGTAGACGGTCGGCACCCCGGCCGCCGCAGCCATCACCGCCTCCACGCGCTGGCGGAACGTCGCCGGGCTCGCGGAGTCGTTCGCCCCGAGGCTCACCACGAGGGTGTCGGTGAGCTCCGCCGCGTGCGACCGCACCACGCTCGCTCCGTTGAGCGTCGTGCGGTTCACCGAACCGTCGAAGACCACCGACCATCCCGCCCGTTCCAACCGGGCGCTCATCGGAGCGCGCGCTCCGAGCAGGATGCTGTCGGACACGACCACCACGTGACGCCCGACGGCTCCGACCGGCGGGGTGCTCCAGGATCCGGCAGCGACCGCGAGGAGCGCAGCCGTCGTCGCGATCAGGACGACGACACGGCGGAACCCCCGCCTCGGCGTTCGAGGGGCCGACGATGACCCTGTGCTCCCGGACACGGTGCTCCAGGCTATCGGGAAGGGGTCGGATCCCGCCCGGGATCGGACCGATCAGCGACGCGGTCGTCCGGCGTAGCGCACGACCGCCTGACTCAGTGGAACGATCTCCCGGCGGTACTGACGGTGCACCTCGTCGACGCGCTCGGCGACCTCGTCGACCAGACGCTCGTTGCGGGCACGCAACTCGGCGATCTCCGACTCGAGCTCCAGCACGCGCTTCACGCCCGCGAGATTGAGCCCGTCGTTCGTGAGCTCCTGGATGCGCCGCAGCAGCGCGATGTCGGCGTCGCTGTAGCGACGACTGCCGCCGGAGGTGCGGCCCGGGTCGACCAGGCCCTTGCGTTCGTAGATCCGCAAGGTCTGGGGATGGACGCCGGCGAGCTCGGCAGCGACCGAGATGACGTAGACGGCTTGGTGGAACTCGGGCACGATCAGACCTCCAGTCGCGCCCTTGGCGATGGACGCGTCCTCGCAGCGGCCAGCGCGTCGAGTGCAGCCCGCTCCTCGTCGTTGACGTCGGACGGCACCTCGATCTCGATCGTCACGAGGAGATCGCCGGTGGACCGGGGCGTCGTGATCCCACGATCGCGGACCCGGAACGTCCGGCCGCTGCGGGTCCCCGACGGGACCCGGATCGTGACGGGATCTCCGTCGAGGGTCGGCACGCTGATGTCCGCGCCGAGTGCCGCCTCGGTGAAGGTCACCGGGACCGTGACCGTGAGGTTGTCACCGTCGCGGCCGAACAGCGTGTGCGGCTCCACCTGGACGCGCACGTACAGGTCGCCGTCAGGTCCACCGTTCGCGCCGGCGCCGCCACGACCCTTGACACGGATGCGCTGGCCGTCACGAACGCCCTGGGGGATCCGCACCTTCACCTGGCGCGGTCGTCGCACCGCACCGACACCGGAGCAGGTCGCGCACGGCTGATCGATGATCCGCCCTCGACCACCGCAGCGTGGACACGGTTGGGAGAACGAGAACGGACCCTGGTTCTGCGCAACCGCTCCCGTGCCGCCGCAGTCAGGACACACACGTGGACTCGTCCCTGCCGCGGCACCGCTGCCGTGGCAGTCCGGACAACGGACGTCGGACACGACGTTCACCGTGGTGGTCGCACCGCGGGAGGCGTCGTCGAAGGTCATCGTGAGCGTCGCCTCGATGTCCGTGCCCCGTCTCGGGCCACCACCTGCTCCTCGGCGTTGACCACCCTGACGCCCGCGGCCGAACAACCCACCGAGCAGGTCCGAGATGTCACCTTCGAAGTGGATCCCGGAGCCATCGGCGAAGCCGCCGGGACCGAACCCGCCGGCCATCGGCCCCATGCGACGGACCTCGTCGTACTGGCCGCGCTTGTCGGGGTCGCCGATCACCTCGTAGGCGGCGGACACCTCCTTGAATCGCTCCTCGGCTGCGGGATCGTCCGGGTTGGCGTCCGGATGGAGCTGACGAGCCAGCTTCCGGTACGCCTTCGTGATCTCCTTCTGGTCGGCCTTCTCCGACACGCCGAGGAGGGCGTAGTAGTCCTTCTCGAACCACTCGCGCTGCGGCGCGGACACGGGCTCAGCCCTTGACCTTGACCATCGCCGCCCGCACGACGTGGGAGTTCCACAGGTAGCCGGCGCGCATGATCTCGGTGACGACCGGTTCGCCGTCGCCCTCCTCGTGCAGCACCGCCTCGTGCACGTTCGGGTCGAACGCGACGTCGACGTCGGCCACCTTGGCCAGACCACGCTGCTCCAGGGTCACCAGCAGCTGGGACTGGATCGGAGCGACGTCGTCGTGCCCGGCGGTCACCGCCACCTCGCACGCGTCGAGCACCGGGAGCAGGTCACGGACCAGGTCCATCGCAGCGACGGCGCGCTGGTCCGCGCGCTGTGCCTCGACGCGCCGCTTGTAGTTGTCGAAGTCGGCCTTGACGCGCTGGACGAGGTCGCGGAGCTCGTCGCGCTCCACCTCCATCCGCTGCGCGAGGTCCACCGCCTCGACGACGGCCTCCTCAGCGGTCTGACCGAGCTCGTCGGCCTCCGCAGCCGCAGCGGTCAGATCGGCTTCGAGCCGGGCAGCCACTGCGTCGGGGTCGCCGTCGAACGACGCGTCGCCGGTGAGGTCGTCCTCGACGATCTCACCCACGGCGACGTCGTCGACGTCCGGTCCGTCGGGCTCTCCGAACGAGCTCACTGGTCTTCCTCGTCGACGATCTCCGCCTCGACGACGTCGTCATCGGAGCCGCCACCGGAGGTCGCAGCACCGGCAGCACCGCCGGCCTCGTCGTGCGTCGCCTGCTCGTAGAGCAGCTGCGACAACTTCTGCGACGCCGACATGAGGGTCTCGACGGCCGCGTTCATCCGGTCGAGGTCGCCACCGCTCAACGCCGACTTGAGCTCGGCGAGCGCGGACTCCACCGCCTCCTTCTCGCCGGGATCGACCTTGTCGCCCTGCTCACGCAGGATCTTCTCGGTCTGGTACACGAGCGTGTCGGCCCGGTTGCGGACGTCGGCCTCGTCCTTGCGACGGCGGTCCTCCTCGGCGTGGGACTCGGCGTCGCGGACCATCTGGTCGATCTGGTCCTTGGACAGCGACGACTGCCCGGTGATCGTGATCGACTGCTCCTTGTTGGTCGCACGGTCCTTCGCGGAGACGTTCACGATGCCGTTGGCGTCGATGTCGAACGTCACCTCGATCTGCGGGACACCCCGTGGTGCCAGCGGCAGGTCGACGAGCTGGAACTTGCCGAGCGTCTTGTTGAAGTCGGCCATCTCCCGCTCGCCCTGGAGCACGTGGATCTCGACCGACTGCTGGTTGTCCTCGGCGGTGGTGAACACCTCGGTCTTCTTGGTCGGGATCGTCGTGTTGCGCTCGATGAGCTTGGTCATCACGCCGCCCTTGGTCTCGAGACCGAGGGAGAGGGGAGTCACGTCGAGCAGCAGGACGTCCTTGACGTCGCCCTTGAGCACCCCGGCCTGGATGGAGGCACCCATGGCGACGACCTCGTCGGGGTTGACGCCCTTGTGCGGCTCACGACCGGTCAGGCCCTCGACGAGCTCCTGCACCGCGGGCATGCGGATCGAACCGCCGACCATGATGACGTGGTCGACCTCGGCCTTGCTGATGCCGGCGTCCTTGAGCGCCTGTTCGAACGGCACCTTGCACCGCTCGATCAGGTCCGCTGTCATCTCCTGGAACTTCGCCCGGCTGAGCGCGTAGTCGAGGTGCAGCGGTCCGGCGTCGGTGGCCGTGATGAACGGCAGGTTGATCTGCGTCTGCGCCACCTGGGACAGCTCGATCTTCGCCTTCTCGGCCGCTTCCTTGAGCCGTTGCAGCGCCATGTTGTCCTTGGAGAGGTCGACGCCGTGGTCGCCCTTGAACGACTCGACGAGCCAGTCGATGACCCGCTGGTCCCAGTCGTCACCACCGAGGCTCGTGTCGCCATGGGTGGACTTCACCTCGAACACGCCGTCGCCGATCTCGAGCACCGAGACGTCGAAGGTGCCACCACCGAGGTCGAACACGAGGACCGTCTCGTCGGCGTGCTCCTTGTCCATGCCGTAGGCGAGCGCGGCGGCGGTCGGCTCGTTGATGATGCGCAGGACCTCGAGCCCGGCGATCTGGCCGGCCTCCTTCGTCGCGGTCCGCTGGGCGTCGTCAAAGTACGCCGGCACGGTGATGACCGCCTGGGTGACCGTGTCACCCAGGTACGACTCGGCGTCGCGCTTCAGCTTCATGAGGATGCGAGCCGAGATCTCCTGCGACGTGTACTTCTTGCCGTCGATCTCCAGGTTCCAGTTCGTACCCATGTGCCGCTTGACCGAACGGATCGTGCGATCAGCGTTCGTGACTGCCTGGCGCTTCGCCACCTCGCCGACGAGCACCTCGCCGTCGCGTGTGAACGCGACCACCGATGGGGTGGTCCGCGCGCCCTCGGCGTTGGGGATGACGACGGCGTCTCCCGCCTCGAGAGCGCTGACGACTGAGTTCGTCGTTCCGAGATCGATTCCGACGGCCTTGGGCATGGCTGGTGCTCGCTTTCTGTTGGCTCCCCCGTCAGACAGGTTCGTCCGTCGGGTGTCGCATTCGTGTTCGTCTGTTGGACGTCCTGTCCGCAGGCTAGGGGATCGCGGACCCGACGCGGCATCTGATGACAGGCATCAGCATAGCAAACTTGAGCGTCTGGTTGTCAACATCTCGTGACGGGTCGTCCGACGGTCGGGTGGCACGTCGGTTCGGCGGTGAGCCACCATCAGGACAGCACGCGCCGGCACGGCCCGGCCGCGACGACAGGAGATCGACATGCACCGGCTCGTCCTCCTCCGCCACGGCGAGAGCGAATGGAACAAGCTCAACCTGTTCACCGGCTGGTACGACTGCGACCTGACAGAGGCCGGTCGGATCGAGGCGGCCGCCGCAGGCGACCTGCTCACCGACGCCGGCCTCGCTCCGGACGTGGTCCACACCTCGGTGCAGCTGCGCGCCATCCGCACCGCCAACCTGACGCTCGAGACCATGGGGCGGCTGTGGATCCCTGTCCGCCGCAGCTGGCGCCTGAACGAACGTCACTACGGCGATCTCACCGGACGCAACAAGCGGGAGACCGTCGAGCGCTACGGCGAGGAGCAGGTCCTCGTCTGGCGCCGCAGCTACGACACCCCACCACCGGCGATCGCGGCGGACAACGAGTTCGACCCGAACGACGACGCCCGCTACGCGTCGCTGCCGCCGGAGCTCGTCCCGGCCGCCGAGTGCCTGGCCGACGTGGTCGAGCGGATGCTGCCGTACTGGTACGACTCGATCGTCCCGGACCTGGCAGCCGGTGACACCGTGCTCGTCGCCGCTCACGGCAACTCGCTGCGAGCCCTCGTCAAGCACCTCCTCGACATCTCCGACTCCGACATCACCGGGTTGAACATCCCCACCGGAGTGCCGCTGCTGTTCGAGCTGGACGAGCACTTCCGACCGGCGGAGGACCGTCCGATCGAGGAGCGATACCTGATGGACGCCGAGGCAGTCCGCGCCAAGGCCGAGGCGGTCGCCAGCCAGACGAGCGCCGGCTGACCGGCACAGCTCGCTCCGACGCGATCCGGCTCAGACGACGACGTCGGGCTGGGCCACGGCGGTCAGGTCGATGACCGAACCGACCGGAGCATCGAGACCGAGCCGATCCTCCACCTCGGCCCACAGACGTCGGTAGGCGACCGCTGCGAGGTTCAGCGGCGAAGCCAGCACCGCCGGGACCTGTTCGAGCCCCATGCGTTCGACCGCGGCGGACACCGGCACGGCACTCAGGGCGAACCTCGGATCGGATCGGACCGTCGCGACGACCTGTCGGTGCAGCACCTTGCGCTCGTCGTACATCGACAGGAACGCGAGCAGCGGCACACCGGGTCGGTTGGTCTCGATGAACTCCTGGAGCTGGTCGAGGCTGCGCACCGACAGCGGGGCGGGGACCACGGGCGCCAGGAGCAGGTCCGACGCCGCGAGGACGGACTCGGTCACCACACCCAGGCCGGGAGCGCAATCGAGAACCACCACATCGTAGGAGCCGTCGAGTGGACGCAGGAGCTTGCGGATGACGCGTTCGGGCCAGCGCTTCGCGGTGAGCACCGTGTCCACCACCCGGAACGACGGATCGGCCGGCAGCAGGTCGAGCCGGACGTGGTCGGTCCGCCGGATCGAGGAGTCGAGCCCGCGCTTGCCACCGAGGAGTCGGGTCGCGCCGCCCTTCACCCTCGCCCGAGCCCGGTAGCAGTGCGTCGCGGCACCCTGCGGGTCCAGGTCCCACAGCAGCGTGCGGTATCCGGCGGCCGAGGACAGCATGGCCAGGTTGACCGCCGCGGCGGTCTTGCCGACCCCGCCCTTGGCACCCGCCACCGCGACGACCCTCATCTGATGCTCCCCTGCTCGTCCGGATCACCTGGGACCACGACCTGCGCTCCATCTGCGCCGTTGCTGCTTCGCGTCGCCCCATTCAACCCGACCCTGGCCTCCGACACCGTGACCCGGGATCGTCCGTATCCTCTGTGCTGTGTCCTCACCGTCGGACCAGCTGTCTCGGATCCCGCTGTTCGCCGGCTGCTCCGACCGCGACCTCGAGCACCTGGCACATGCCGCCGACCGGATCCGGTTGCCCGAAGGGACGCTGCTGACCCGCCAGGGAGACATCGGACGGGAAGCCTTCGTGATCCTGACAGGTTCGGCAGCAGTCGACCGGGACGGGGAGCGGGTCGCTGAGATCGGCCCCGGTGATGTCGTCGGCGAGCTCGCGCTGCTCGACGGTGGGCCGCGTTCGGCGACCGTGACGGCCACCAGCGACATCGAAGCGCTCGTCCTCACCCGCCCGGCGTTCACCGCAGTGCTCGACGAGATCCCGACGCTGGCCCACCGTCTGCTCGTCACCTTGGCCCGACGGCTGCGAACGGCGGAGGACCCCGAGCTCCTCGGCTGAGTCGCAGCACCGGGTCCCCTGCCGGTGACGGACTTCCCCTGCCGGAGGACACCCGGACTAGCTTCGTGGGCGCTATGAGCGCGACCGACACCTCCACCGACGCCGCCGACGGATCGACCGGGAACGGGCCGGTTCCGGGTCCGAAACGCCTCCAGCCGCATCAGATCTCGGTCGTCGTCGGGATCCTGATCGCGTTGGTGGTCGTCGTGTCGGGCATCGCGGCCTCCACGCTGCAGTGGCACGACGACTCGCCGATCCAGCGGGTCGTGTTCGGTGGCATCCCCGGCGCCGTGAAGTTCGCCTTCTACGTCGTCCTCCCGATCGTGTTCATCTTCGGATCGGTGATGTTCGCCAACCGCATCCGCAACTGGGAGCGAGGCGGCCCCGACCGGCGCAGCATCACGCCCAAGAACGCCCACAAGCGCATGGAGCGCCTGCGCGCCGGCCTCTGGATGCAGACGCTCATGCGCGACCCCGCTGCGGGTGTCATGCACTCCATGATCTACTTCGGCTTCCTCGTGCTGCTGGCGGTGACGTCGATCCTCGAGATCAACCACCAGCTGCCGCCCGACGCGAAGTTCCTGCACGGCGGCGTCTACGAGGCGTTCTCGTTCATCGGCGACCTCGGCGGTGTCGTGTTCACCGCCGGGGTGATCTGGGCGATCGTCCGTCGCTACATCCAGCGTCCGTACCGGATCCGCATCAAGACCAAGCCGGAGCACGCGGTCATCCTCGGCGTTCTGCTCACGATCGGTGTCACCGGATTCCTGACCGAGGGGTTCCGCATCGCAGAGGAGGGGATGCCGTACTTCGAGAAGTGGAGCTTCGTCGGCTACCCGTTGGCGCTGGCGTTCGAGAACATGAGCGGCGTCGACGGCTGGCACCAGGCCATGTGGATCATCCACGTGCTGTCCTTCGTCGCCTTCCTCGTGATCCTGCCGGTCACGATGCTGCGCCACATCTTCACGTCGCCGCTCAACATGTACCTGTCGACGAAGGACCGGCCGAAGGGCGCCATGAAGGCGATGCCGAACCTCATGGAGACCGAGCTCGAGAGCTTCGGCGCCTACCGGGTCGAGGACTTCACCTGGAAGCAGCTCCTCGACCTCGACGCCTGCACGATGTGCGGCCGCTGCACCGCGGTGTGTCCGGCGCACGCGACCGGCAAGCCGCTCGACCCCCGCGAGATCGTCCTGAAGTCCGGCGAGGTGATGGCCGCGACCGGCAACCCGGTCGTGTCGCCCCCGATCGGCGTCGACGGCGAGATCAAGGTGAGCGCTGATCTGATCTTCGAGCGCATCACCGCCGAGGAGGTGTGGTCCTGCACCTCGTGCAAGGCGTGCGACGAGAACTGCCCGGTGAACATCGAGATCCTCGACAAGGTCCTCGACATGCGTCGCTACCTGACGCTGATGGAGTCAGACTTCCCGACCGAGCTCGGCAACGCCTACCGGGCGATGGAGAACTCCGGCAACCCGTGGGGGATGAGCCAGAGCGAACGGGCCGACTGGGCCAAGGACATCGAGGGCATCAAGATCCTCGACGGCGGCGACCCGCTGACCTCCGACTACCTCTACTGGGTCGGCTGCGCCGGTTCGTTCGACGACAAGAACCAGAAGGTGACCCAGGCGATCGCCAAGCTGTTGATGCGGGCCGGCATCAGCTTCTCGGTCCTCGGTCCCGCCGAGCACTGCACCGGTGATCCTGCCCGGCGTTCCGGCAACGAGTACATCTTCCAGATGCTCGCCATGCAGAACATCGAGACGCTCGACTCGATGGGCGTCCGCAAGATCATCACCCAGTGCCCCCACTGCTTCAACACGCTCGGCAACGAGTACCCGCAGCTCGGAGGCCACTACGAGGTCATCCACCACAGCCAGTTCCTCGAGCAGCTCATCGAGTCCGGTCAGCTCGACATGACCGGCGCCCGGCTCGAGGACCGCATCGTCTACCACGACGCCTGCTACCTCGGCCGTCACAACGACATCTACACCGCCCCCAGGAGCACGCTCGGCTCGATCGACGGCATCGAGCTGGTCGAGGCGCCACGGAACGGCACGAAGGGCATGTGCTGCGGCGCCGGCGGTGCTCGCATGTGGATGGAGGAGCACATCGGCAAGAACATCAACGTCGAGCGCTCCCAGGAGCTGCTGGCGACCGGGGCCGAGCGCATCGCAACGGCGTGTCCGTACTGCTACATCATGGTCGACGACGGGGTGAAGGCCCAGGGCGTGGAGGACGACCAGGTGAAGGTCGGCGACATCGCACTGCACCTCCTCGAGGCGCTCGAGAACGCCGAGTCACCCGCCCAGCCGCCGATCACCGACCTCGTCGAAGGCTGAGCCGGTCGACGCGCATGGTTGCAGCGCTCGGACGCGTCGTCGTCCTCGGCCCCTCCGAGACCGATCCCGCCGCGGCGTTGATCGGGAGGCTGCTGACCGATGCCGGCGCGGAGGTGGCGGTGACGCCGTCGTCGGAGGCGGCTGCGCTGTCGGTCGAGGAGGAAGGCGTCGCCGTCGTCGTCGTGACCGACGGGACGCTCGACCTCGTCGCCGGACTGCGCTCCTCGGCGTCACGCAAGCAGCGCTCCGTCGCCGTCGTCGTGGTCCTCGACACCGAACACGAAGCCGACGAGGCACTCCGCTCCGGAGCGGACTCGGTGCTGATCCGGCCCGTCGAGGCCGACCGCCTCGTGGAGACCGTTACCCGCCTCGTCTGACGGTCCGACCCCGCCCGGCCCGGCTCGGCCCGGCGTTCGCGTGTGAGAACGACCCCCCACGCGTCGAATTCACACGCGAACGGCTCGGCCCGACATTCGCGTGTGAGAACGACCCCCCACGCGTCGAATTCACACGCGAACGGCTCGGTTCCGCGTTCGACGGTCCGATTCAGGCGCCGAAGTTCTTCCAGTACTGGCTGGGAGTCGGACCGACCTGGCCGGAGTACTTGGAACCCAGGCGGCCGGATCCGTAGGGGTGCTCCGCGGGACCGTCCATCTGGAGGAACGAGATCTGCCCGACCTTCATGGTCGGGTAGAGCGTGATCGGGAGGGTCGCGACGTTGGACAGCTCGAGGGTGATGTGGCCCTCGAAGCCGGCGTCGACGAAGCCGGCGGTCGAGTGGATCACGAGGCCGAGGCGGGCGAGCGAGCTCTTGCCCTCGATGCGTGCGACGAGGTCGTCGGGGATGCAGACGCGCTCGGCGGTGGAGCCGAGCACGAACTCGCCCGGGTGGAGGATGAACGGCCGGTCGTCGGTGGCCTCGACCATCTCGGTGAGATCGGTGAGGTCCTGCTTGACGTCGATGACGGGTCGGGTGTGACTGCGGAACACGAGGAACCGGTGGTCGAGGCGAACGTCGATCGAGCTCGGCTGGATCATGGCCGGGTCGTACGGGTCGATCCCGATGCGGCCGGATTCGATCTCGGCACGGATGGTCCGGTCGCAGAGGATCACGCC